>JAOZKP010000073.1 GCA_029935295.1 bacterium
TTCCCAAAATTACCGAAATGGAAGAGACCGGACAAGTAAATATGGATGTTGTCAAAGCTCTAGGTGAAGCTGAAATGATGGCGATAACCATACCTGAAGAGTTTGGCGGGTTGGGTTTAGGTTATACCGCCCGTCTTATCGCCTTAGAGGAGATTGCGAAAGATTCATGTGCTGTAGCAATGATGTTGCAGGTGTTGGCTTTGGGTATCGAGCCGATTATAAAATTTGGTAATGATGAACAGAAGGTGAAATATCTGCCCGGCCTGGCATCGGGCGAACGTTTGGCGACTGTTGGTGTAACCGAACCTACCGGTGGTTCCGATCCGTCCGGGGGCCGGACTGTCTATAAAAAGGATGGTGATGATTACATTGTCAATGGGCGGAAATGTTTTATAACCAATTCTCACATCGCGGACACGATTACTGTTTTGGCCAAAGACGATGAAAACCCGAAAGCTTTTTCAACTTTTATCGTTGAAAAGGGAATGGCTGGTTTTAGGCCCTCTCATGAAGAGCATAAAATTGGAATGCGTGGTTGTAATACCGGTGAGTTGACTTTTGAGAACTGCCGGATTCCCAAAGAAAATCTTCTCGGAGTTGAAGGCAAGGGTATGCGCGTGGCCATGAGTGCCATTGGTGATGTCGGCCGAGGTGGAATGGTTGGATGTTCTCTCGGCGTATTGACAGCTTGTTTGGAGGAGGGCCTCAAATTTGCTAACGAGCGGATTCTTTACGGCAAGCCCATCATCAAACTTCCGGCCATTCAGGATAAGATTGCCGAGATGAAGCTGGATCTGGAGATTGGCCGGCTCTTGGGATATCGTGCTGCTTCGCTTCAAGACCAGGGTATTCGTTGTGATACGGAGTTCGCCATGGCCAAATACCATACGGCTGAATCAGCTCAGAAAGCGGCCAAAATTACGGCCGACATTCACGGTGGTTACGGTTGTATGAATGAATTTGCGATTACCCGTTACCTGCGTGACGCTTTTGTTCTTGGACCATCCGCAGGGACTTCTGATATTATGAGAATTATTATCGCTCGTTCGGCGATGTAATAAAAAACGGACATCAGGAGAGGGCCGTCTCCTGATGTCCGTTTTACGGTTCGCTGAAAATCAATCGCAGAGCGCTACCAAGTGCAAAGAAAGGTAATATTGTGTTCAAGATAGTCGTTTTAGTCAAAGCGGTGCCCGATCCGAAAAGGGCATCTGAAATAAAAATAGATCCTCGTACGAAAACTCTTACTCGGGCCGATGTCCCTCTGGTGATGAATCAGTTGGATAAGCACGCCATGGAATCTGCACTGGCATTAAAGAGCCGGGTGGGTGGCGAAATTACAGCTATCAGTATGGGGCCCCCGCCGGCTGCCGCTATTCTTAAAGAGTGTTTGGCTATGGGAGCTGATCACGGCGTTCTTCTTTCCGACCGGGCCTTTGGCGGAGCCGATGCCTATGCTACCGCTTACACTCTAGCCAAAGGTATTGAAAAAGTTGGCTCAGCTGATCTGGTTTTATGCGGTATGGCGAGCAGTGACGGCAGTACGGAATGGGTCGGATCCGAGCTTAGTGTGTTTTTGGATTTGCCGGTTGTCACCGGAGTGAAAGAGATAATCGGAAGCAGCGAGCCATGGTGGCAGGTTAAGGCTCATATCGACAATGGATATCGCGAGTTAAAAGTAAAGCTTCCGGCTGTTCTGGCTGTAACTCGGGAACTCAACACCCCCAGAAATATTAGTTTTTCCGGTATTATTAAAGCTCGAAAAAAAGAAATTACGGTCTGGGATTTTGACGCGTTGGGAGTTCCAGAGTCATCATTGGGACTGGCCGGCTCACCTACTATTATCTCTGATTTGAGAGTTTCCGAAAGCAAAAGAGAAGTTGAGATGATAGAAGGCACAAGAGAAGAGAAAGCCGAGATGCTTGTCCAAAAATTTGCCGATGCCGGCACATTCTGAGGAGGTCGTTAAAGTGGGAGGATCAACCGGGCCTGTATGGGTCTTTGCCGAACAGAGTGATGGATCTGTTTTGCCCGTTTCACTCGAGCTTACCGGGCAGGCAAGAAAGTTGGCTGACGAGCTGGGAACATCTTTGGAGGTCATTTTTTTAGGGGATGCAGTTCGTGAGAATACTCAGATTTTGTTTAACGCCGGGGCTGACAAGGTATATCTGGGAGAACATCCGGATCTGAAGTTTTATCAATCAGAACGTTATATGCAAATTATTGTTAAACTGGCTCAAGAACACCAGCCGGAAATTTTTCTTCTGGGCTCTACAGCCACAGGTAAAGAGCTGGCACCTTTGGTTGCGGCTAAGCTTAAAACCGGATTAACGGCTCACTGTATTGACCTGACTCTGGATCAGGAAAAACGTCTGGAACAGATAATCCCGGCCTACGGTGGCTTAATATCGATTGTTTGCCCGGAAAAAAGACCGCAGATGGCTACTATAGCCAAGGGGGTTTTTTTAAAACCGGACACATCCGAGCCGAAGCAGGGTGAGTTGGTTTTGCTTGAAATTGGTAACGAACAGGATCAACGGATAGAGTTGCTGAACGTTGTTTACGAAGAGACCGAAGGGGTGCCGCTGGAATCAGCCGCAGTTGTTGTTGCCGGTGGGGCCGGTGCGAAGGACTTGGAAGGCTGGCAGCAGATTGTTGATTTGGCTGACGAAATGGGCGCAGCCTTAGGCTCTACACGACCTCCAGTTGATGAGGGTTGGGTCGAACTGGATAGAATGATCGGCCAGAGTGGCAAAATGGTAGCTCCTGAGCTCTACATCGGGGTCGGATTGTCGGGCGAGTTGCAGCACATGGTGGGCATAACCGGGGCAAAACTTATGGTTGCCGTTAACAGTGAGCCGAAAGCACCGGTTTTTGAGCAGGTCGATTATGGAATCGTTGATGATTGCCGGGAGTTTTTACCGGTACTGATCGAAAATATTAAAGCATATAAGGCTGATAAGGCATAGGTATACTTTCGTTCGAATAACTTTAGCTTAGGTAAGGAGATGGAAAATGGGTATCAAAAGTAGAAATGATTATCTTGCGTCACTCAAAAAACTGCGGCCGAATATCTACAAATTTGGTGAGTTGATTGAAGATGTAACAACTCATCCGGCAACCAAGAGAACGGTTGAAAGTCATGCCCGGGTTTATGATGGGGCTAATGACCCTGAATTAGCGGATATCTATACGACAACATCGACATTCAACGGTGAAAAGATTCTGCGTTGGAACTCAATGATGACCAGTTCCGAAGATTTGATTGCCAATATGAATATGAAACGGTTGAATTATAGAAGAACCGGTAGTTGTACCGGGGCGGTCTGTTGTGGTTGGAACGGCATGAATGTCATGTGGGCTATAACCACGGATATCGACAAGGAATTTGGTACCAAATATCGTGAAAGACTGGAAAATTGGATTAAGATGGTTGAGCGTGAAGGTCTGGCCGTGGCTGGTGCCCTGACCGATTCCAAAGGTGATCGCAGCAAGAAACCGTCACAGCAGGAAAACCTTGATGCCAACATCAGGGTGACCGAAATTCGGGAAGATGGCATTGTTATCCGCGGAGCCAAGGTAATGATCTGTGGAACGGCCGCTTCAAATGAAATTTTCCTTCTGCCTGGTGGAGTATATGGTGAAAGTGAACAGGATTTTGCCGTCGCCTGTGCCGTTCCCCGGGATATTGAAGGTTTGACTATTATCGAAGCAACCCACCCCAGTGACCGGCGTGAATATGAAAAAGAGGCGGAATTTGAAGTCCCTGATACCGGTATAACCCAGGGTTTCCTCCTTTTTGATGATGTCTTTATTCCGAATGAACGGGTATTCATGTGCAAAGAATTTAAATATTGTGCCAAAATCATTGGTTATTTCACCGGTAATTATCGATCCTGTATTGGTGCCTGTGTTGCCGGTCAGGGTGATGCCATGATCGGGGCGTCAATTTTACTGGCCCGGGCCAATGGTCTTGCGTCAAAAACATTTATGCCTAAACTGATTGACATGTCGATTAACAACCAGGTTACTTATGGGCTTGGAGCAGGCTCTTGTGCCACCGGTTTTAAACATTCATCCGGAGCCTTTTTTGCCGATCCGCTGTCAGCTCATACCAATAAAGTGATGGTTGCCACACTGCCTTATGAAACCAAACGAGTTGCCCAGGATATCGGCGGCGGCATTGCTGAAACCGGATGTATGCCGTCCTACAAAGATTTTACGGATGCAAACTATGGTGAAGCCATCCAGAAAATTTTCAAGGCTGGTAATTGTTCAGCGGAAACCCGCTTCAAGGCGGCCCGCTTGATTGAATGGCTTACTTTAGGGGCTGGGGTTCCTGGATGTATGCACGGTGGCGGCTCACCCGATGGCGCAAAATTACTCGTTAGGCTGCTTACCCCATGGGAAGAGTATGCCGAGCATGCCAAAAAGTTGATCAATATTGACGAGGATGTACTAGATCCGCCAAAACCCAAAAGATAGGTGAAAAAATTGGTAGCTCTCGTGGCTTGATATCCGGGGATTGCCCAATAACTGCTAGAGTTTTAAAGTCCAATGCTGGTTTGCTGCTTTGAAGCGGCAAACCAGCATTGGTCAATTTCAAGTCGTTCATTGCGAACGCGAAATTTTTTTGTCTTTTTTTTTCAGTAGAACGTCGTCTTATTTTTATATGTCATTTTTGTATTGCAGTATTAATTTTGTGTTATTCATTGCCTAAATCGTATAACATTTTTATGTGTGCATATTTTTGCTATGTTTTGATTTTTGACCGTTAGTTAAACAATTTTTTAACATCAAGGAGGTATCATGAGTGATTATCGTCAGTATTGGGATGAAGCAATAGAAACTATGTCGAGGAAAGATCTTAAGGCGTATCAACTTAAGTTACTTAAAGATATGCTTGAACTGACCTATAACAAGTCGCCCTACTATCGGAAGACTTTTGACGAGAAAGGAGTTAAACCTCAAGATTTGAAAAGCCTGGAAGATCTGAAAAAATTTCCGATGGTTGATAAAAAGGTTCTCAGGGATCGCCAGCAGGCTGTGCCTGATTTTGGGGATATGATTTGTGCTCCTGAAAGTGAGTTTGTTTTTTTAAGTGCTTCCAGTGGTTCAACTGGTGTGCCTACAGCCTCCCCATTTACGGCTCAGGATTTTGATGATTTTCAGGATTTTCAGGCACGACTGTTTTGGTCTTCCGGCATGCGGCCTACTGATCGTTATTGCCATGCTTTAAATTTTACCCTTTTTGTCGGTGGCCCGGATGTAATCGGAGCTATGAAACTTGGCGCTCTGACGATCTGGGCGGGAACCATTCCCTCCGAAAGATTGTTGGCTATTTTTCAAACCTGGAGACCTACAGTCACCTGGACAACCCCGTCATATGCCTGGTTCCTGGGTGAGTCAGCGAAAGAGAATGGGATTAATCCTGCCGACCTGTCTGTTCGGAAGATATTTGTCGCCGGTGAACCGGGTGGTTCGATTCCTGAGACAAAACAAGCTATTGAAGAGTTATGGAATGCTGATGTCTACGACTATTACGGCTTGTCGGATATTTTCGGCGCTTGCGCCGGACAGTGTGAATATAAGGAAGGCTTGCACTGGGCCGAGGATCATATTTTGGTTGAAGTTGTCGATCCCGACACCGGTGAGGAGGTTGCGGAAGGAGAACGGGGTGAAATGATTCTGACCTCACTCAAAAAAGTAGCTCGTCCTCTAATTCGTTTCCGGACCGGAGACATTGTCTCTTACAACACCGAGCCGTGTCGTTGCGGGCGAACCCACATGCGTTTGAACGGAATTCACGGACGTCTTGATGATATGCTTATTATCAAAGGGGTAAATGTCTTCCCCAGTGATATAGAAACCGTTGTTCGGCAGAACGATAAACTGAGTGGAGAGTATCTCTGTGTTGTCACCGAAGAGAAACATATGGCGGTTCTGACCGTCGAGGTCGAGAAAGCCAAGGGCTTTGCTGGTGACATTGGGGCATTGGCAAAAGATGTTCAGATCGATTGTCAAAAATTGGTTGGGATCAGGCCGAGAATCAATATCATTGAAGCCGGTGCCCTGCCCAGAGAGACGCACAAAGCCAAACGTGTACTTGATAAAAGATAGCTGTAGTCCGTGTCGTGCTCCTTCCCTTTTCATCGTGAAAAGGGAAGGAGCTTTTACATGTTTTTAGTATAACCATTAGCAAGGAGGAGTAATCATGGCGATTGAGCAGGGAACGCGTCAGGAACAACCGTATACCGGAGGGATTTTAAAGCTACGTCTTCCATTTGTCCATTACCGCATCGAATATCAGGATTTTATCCAAGGTGCTATTCTCAGTTGTGTTCCTTTGGGCATTACCGCAGCAATGACCAAGTTTTTAGGCATTCCCATTGAAGTTGCAGTTTTGATGGTAGTCTTAAATAATTTTCTCTATCTGCTGCATACCTCTTTTGGCGATCCTTCGGTTAGCGGCTGGATTACAGCCGGTATTCCATTATATATTTCCTTTCTTACCGGATTTGAGGCCGGCCCGGAGAGAATCAAGGCGTTGATTGCTTTACAAGTTCTTGTGGGACTAATTTTTTTGGTATTGGGGGCTACGGGCATATCCAAATATGTCATCAAGCACTTTCCCATTTCCATGCGTGCCGGTATCCTGCTGGGGGCCGGATTTGCATCGTTAATGCGAGTCTTTAAGCCAACCCAGCCGTTTATGGGTAAAATGCCGATTGCCTTTTCAATTGCCAGCATTTTAAGTTTTTTTGTACTTTTTTCCAGTCGTGCCGTATCGTTCAGAAATAAATATGGTTGGTTTGCCTGGGTTGCCAGTTTTGGTATCGCTCCAGGGTTTGTTGTCGGTTACCTGGTCGGCTTGATGACCGGAGAGATTAAGCCTCCGTCCGGGGTATTTGATCATTTCATTATTGCTATGCCGTTTAGTGATATGTTTAGTTCCTTTTCCGCTATTGGCTTAGGTTTTCCCTCAGCGTCGACGTGGGCTGCCGCAGTGTCTCTAGCAATTGTTGCCTATGTGCTCGCCTTTGGTGATATCCTGGTATTGGAAGCTATGATCGACGATGCCAGCCAGGCTCGGCCCGATGAAAATATTATTTTCAGCGTTCCTCGTAACCATATTATCACCTCGATCCGCAATCTGTTTCAAGGGTTTTGTATACCTTTTATATCACTTTGTGGGCCGCAGTGGACAGGTGGTCAGGCCCTTGTTGTCAATCGTTACAAACATGCTAGTAGAGATGAGGAACCATCTTATTGGGGTGGTGCAACATCACTTTTTTGGGGCATGAGTATTGCCATGGTTTTTCATCCGCTCGTACAGATTGTCCTTCCGGCCAAAATGATTGGTTTTGGGCTTACTTTGTTGATTCAGGGATACCTGTGCATCTATCTTGCCTTTGCAATGTGCCACACCAACGTCCAGCGAGGTATTGCCGGCGTTATGGGAGCCGTACTGGTAACCGCAAACTATGTCAAACTTTGGGGCAGTCCTTTATGGTCCGGGCCGACATTGGCACTTATTATCGGGGCAATCTTGTTTTTTGCTTTAGAATATAATCCTGAAAAGATAAAAGAGGAGCCGATCGGTAATATTGATAAAGAGATAGAAAAAGAGTTAAAAGAGTTCGATAGTGAGGATAACGATTAGTAGTTGTAGGAAAAGTTATCGTTGGCCGGCTGCACTTGGAACAAGAGTGCAGCCGGTCGAATTTCAGCAAAGCTGTTATAAAGTTGTCACAGGGTTATTGTAATGAAACCGGAAGCTAAAAATAAAATGGCCGTTTTTTTGAAAGTCGGGCTCCCCTACACCATCGGAGGTGCATTGGTCATCTTCTTGGGGATTTATCTCCTGAAACATCTGTTTCCCGAGAGTGAGTATCTCACAGTAATGATTTTTATCTGGCTGGCTCTCTTCTGGTTAATTTATCAACCGTTGTTTCGAAGAAAGATAATGGCTGTGAAAAATCAACAGGGGAAATAGTAATTTATTCGATAGCGTATTGTTTTAATTTTTTGTAGAAGGTTCTCCTGCTTATACCAAGTGTTCGCATCGCGGCCGACTTATTGTTATTATGTTCTTTTAAGGCGTTAATAATGGCATTTTTTTCCACCGCTTTGATTTTTTCTCCGATAGCCCCGGTTTTTCCGGACTCACTCTCGTTGCCGGTTTCATAGTTTATCAGATATCTCGGTAAGTCATCAACAAAGATGGTATCCCCCCGGGAGACAACGGCAACATATTCAACAACATTCTGCAATTCCCTGATGTTGCCATTCCAATCATATTTCATAAAAAGATCCATAACCTCTTTCGAAAAATGGAATGGTTCTACACCTTTCTCTCTGGCGATGTTATCGGCAAAATGATCCACCAGCAGAGAAATATCGTCTTTGCGTTCTCGCAATGGGGGCAGAATTATTGAAAAAACATTAAGTCTATAATATAAATCTTCTCTGAAAGTGCCTTCCTTAACCATCTCTTCCAGATTTTTGTTTGTCGCTGAAATAATCCGGACATCGATATCAATGACTTTGTTACCGCCAATCCGCTCTATCTGTTTTTCCTGGGTTACTCGTAACAGTTTGGCTTGCATCGATAAGTTCATATCACCGATTTCATCAAGAAATATCGTGCCTTTGTCAGCTAACTCAAATTTACCAATTTTGCCAGTTTTTTGGGCCCCGGTGAATGCACCGGGGCTGTAACCAAAAAGTTCACTCTCCAGGAGCGCTTCCGGAATAGCAGCGCAGTTAACACGAATCATCGGATTCTTTCTTCTGTTACTGGCATTGTGTATGGCATTGGCGACACCCTCTTTCCCGGTACCGTTATCACCTCTAATAAGGACATTTACGTTTGTGATAGCAACCTTAGCCGCTTTGGCCAAGACTTCCGTTAAACGACCATTTTTCCCAATTATAAAATTAAATGCTTGTGGCAATTTTGCTTTCAGATCCAATTCATTCTTTAAATATCTATTCATGTATTCCATGCGTTCAACCTTGCGGCTGAGCTCAATGGTTTCATCAATACTACGAAAGACTGAGACGACACCCAACTTTTTTTCCCCATCATAGATGGGAGTGATTGTCGCAATGACCTCCATGTCAACAGATTCTATGCGAATACGTTCGTTGACATATGGATTCGCACCTCGTAAGACCCTAAGACATTTAGAGGTTGGCTCCACGATGGTCATACTTTTTCCAATAATCTTCCAAATGGGGACCCCGATTAATTCACTATATGCATGGTTTGTATAAACAATTGTGGTGTTAGCATTTATGATGATAATTGCATCGTGCATGGCATCAAATATTTCCGGAGCCGGGATGAACTTTGACACTTCACCTAAATGTTGAAGGGCTGGGTTGCGGGTTGATATCGCCCCGAGTAATAGTCCTTCTCTATCAACAACAAACATTAGTTCATCGTCACGCTGAGCAAAGAACTTTTTAATCTTTATGGCGTTTTCTTTTTCCAGCGGAACATACAAATCTGAGGTATAGAGATCATCAACAGTTCTACCATTTACGACATCCATCGCACCTTTTTCCAGTACACCGACAAACCTTAGGGTCTGATCGACAACCGGCATAACGTTGTAGTTGTGTGCAAAGGACTGACTAATCTCCAAGGCTTTTTCTACAGTATACTCAGGGAAAACAATCGGCAGCAATTCCCTGTCAACATCCATTAAATCTCTAACCTGCATTCAGTATTCTCCTAAAGTCTCCATCTCAGCTTACAATACAAACACACTTATCGCTTGACAACCATGGCAACGGCTTCCCCTCCGCCAAGACAAAGAGAAGCCAAACCGGTTTTTTTATCTTGTTTTATCATTTCGTATAGTAAGGTGACCAAAACTCGGCATCCGCTTGCTCCAATAGGGTGTCCCAAGGCGACTGAACCACCATTTACATTTATTTTGGAGGGGTTAAGTTTTAGTTCTCTCAATACCGCCACAGTAGAACCACTAAACGCTTCATTGATTTCAAAAAGATCTATGTCTTCTGTCGTAATCCCCTCCTTTGCAAGACATTTAGGAATTGCCCAGATTGGGGCGACAAGAACATATTTCATGTCAATACTGAAAGATGCTTGCGCACCAATTGTTGCCATAATCGGACAACCAAGCTCTATCGCTTTTTCTTTGGACATAACAACGACCGCTGCCGCACCATCACTGAGAGTCGATGCGTTTCCCGCTGTCGTAAGTCCATTTTTCTTGAACGCAGGCTTCATTTTTGAAAGTGTTTCATAACTAGTTTCTTGAGGACATTCATCTTGGCGAAAGATCACCGATTCCCCTCTTTTTTGCAGTATTTCTACGGGAATGATCTCATCGTTCAATCTGCCTGATTCAATAGCCGCCAGAGCTCTTTGGTAGGATTCCTGTGCGTAGAGATCTTGATCTTGTCGGCTGATATGATATTTTTCCGAGCATAGTTCATTGGAAATACCCATATGAAAATCATTTACAATATCCCAAAGGCCATCGTGAACCATGCTGTCTTCGAGTTTTCCTGGTCCCATGCGATAACCAAAGCGACCCTTATCTAAATAATAGGGGGTCATGGTCATGTTTTCCATGCCACCAGCAACAACAATGTCCGCATCACCCACTTGTATGGCTTGGGTTGCTAACATGACTGTTTTAAGGGCGGATCCGCACACTTTATTGACAGTAATACATTCTGTTTTCCATGGCATACCGGCTTTTACTGCCGCTTGCTTCGCCGGATTTTGACCGTAACCCAAAGGTAACACTTGGCCCATAATGACTTCATCAACCATTTCCTTATCGATGGCTGCCCGTTTAACCGCCTCCTTAATAACAAGACCGCCCAGATCGGTAGCTCCCATATTTCCAAGCGTTCCATTAAAACTGCCCAAAGGTGTTCGTACTGCACTTACAATGACTACTTCTTTCATATTCTTCTCCTTAGTATACTATAGATTCCATTTTTCAAAGCCACCATTATACCCGGTGCATCGCTTCAAAAATCTGGTGATGTTGAATTTGGACCGAGAGACCGATTTTTTCACCCAGCTTCTCAAGCTTCGGGGTTAAAACTCCTAAATCGCTGCGCGCGCCGGTAAGATCGACGAGCATCGTCATGACAAAAATACCCTGC
>JAOZKP010000310.1 GCA_029935295.1 bacterium
TAAATCCCGAATGTGTCGGTTGCCTGGAATGTGTGGCCGCCTGCCCGATTACGGAATGTCTTACCGTAACCCTGCCAGGAAGAAAAAAGGTAGCAGCTTTCTGGATACCTTTAGCCGTCATTCTCACCTTTCTCCTCTTCTACCTCTTGGCCCGCACAACCGGCCACTGGCAAACAACGATTCCCGACGAACTCTTCCGTCGAGCCTATAAGTAAGAAGAGGACGTTCATAATATTATGAACGTCCTCTTCTTTACTTTTTTCGTTCTTCTTCTTCAATTTCAGTCTAACAGGTGGCAATCCTCCTTTTTGATCAGTTATCTTTTCATTTAATCACCCCTCTAACAATCATCACCGTATGAAACCCACTATATGGTTTACCCATAGATGTTTCCATTAGATAATTCAATTCTCATCAATCAAAACTTCAACATTAATCACCTCAACAATATCGTTACTGTTTTTCACCTGAATTGAAGTTATGTAAGAGTAGACATTTTTCTGATTCAGGTTATTATCGTCTGGAGCATTAGGTTCAGGAATTGATTGATCGTAATACGCATTGTAATCACTTTCCGAATTAAAATAGATGCCACTGTCAGGGTCAAAATATTTAAGATAGAGACTGCTGAAACGATAGTTTCGATTAATAGTATATGTTGCAGCCGCGTCACTGATATATTGCCTGGTACCATCACCGAAGAAAATCTTAATTTCATCATGAACCGGCATGGCACTCAAGGCCAGGGTCACGGCCTGAGATCCGGGAGTGGTAGTCACGTTAACCTGAGTAGCAGGGCCGGCAACGACAACATTTACAGACTGTGCCGCTTGAGAAATCCGGTTTTCTTCATCAATCACCGTTAAGCGTACTGTCCAGATACCAGTCTGAGCAAAAGTTTTGCTGACTGTCTGCCCGATTAGAGTCTCTGCGACATCATTGACATTCCAACGATACTGAAAATTACCTGCAATTCCGGCGGTGACCGCCGTCAATTCGACATCCACTGCTCCCTTAACAATCTCAATGACCGGCCCCAAAGCCGAAGTGCCACCTATTGACTCAATATCAGCCACCGGCTCAACCCCGACACCAACACCTGCCGGAACAATCGCATTCAAGGCGGTCACTTTTGCCGCATCATAACCGAGGAATTCTCGCCGGTCAGGCTCACGGGTCTGGTTGGCAGTACTGAAATCGATCTCCAGCGGCGTCCCCTCTCGATTCCAGGCCAGGGCCGAAGTTTTAACATCGCCAGCGCCACTCCAGGCCACAGTCAACGGTATTTCAACATTGTCACTAATCCGCCGGGCCTGACCCAGCATCGGCAGGCTGCCGTTAAAAAGACCATTGCTGCCGCCATGACAATCACTGCAACCATATGCAGTAACCTTACCCAGCTGATCACGATCCGGTGCCCCAAGGGCAAACGCTTCACCATCAGAAAGACCAACTCCGCTTCTGATGGGCAGAATATTGTGAACTACAAGATTAGGCCGGGATTCAAGATTCAAACGCGGCATATAACCGGAATTAGCGCCGTTAACCAGGGCCTGAAATGCATCAATCTCGGTCGCAGTTGTAAAAAGAACGTTACCATCAGCTCCGGCAACCGTCCACTCTTCACGCTGGTCCAGAGCAGAAACTCCAGGCAAACCACTGGCTACCCGATTATTTAAAGGATTAACATAATCATAGGCAAAATAGGCTTTGATTGTTCGCTCAAAAAATGGATCGCCTACTACCGACGTACCTCCATTATCCGAACCTGTAATAAAACCGTCACCATTGGCATCAGCAGTTCCAACATTATCCCAATAACTTGAAGTCAGGTAATTAAAAGGAAATATCTGCCGCCGCCAATCCGGATTTGGCTGACCGTCAATAACTTTGGCCCTGACATTCTCTTTCCAACTGTAGGCGAGATCAACTGCCTCAGTTCCGGGAAGCTGATCCGGCGCCGCCCCGACTAAATTAAAATAAGTTGCACCGGTGGCGTGATCTACTGAACGCGCCGCAGTATAGCGTTTTTTAATATGACAGGAGGTACATGAAATAATATCGATATGGTTACCAAGAAAGTTCTCCTCGGTACCGCTGGCATCGGCAATCCGCCGGGCCGTCGGCACGACCTTGGCCAGGAGACCGGCCTGGGCATGATAGACCTGCATCTCCGGCGGAGCAAATGCGAGCGTGTCACGATGACCATCATTGTCAAGATCACCATAACGAACATGGCAATCCTCACACAACTTAACTGTGCCATCAGCCGCTGAAGGATATTTGAGTGGGTCAAAACCTTTGCCCGGACTGTGGAGATAATTTTCAGCTGCAGGATGATAGGACTGGGTTTTACTCGTACGTGAGTGACAGCCGTTACACTCCATAAATTTATGAACTTCATCCCGACGCCAGGTTGCACCTCTTTTCAGCATATCATTGCGATAGAGTGCCGGTTTCCGATTGGCCGCCAGCAGCGGATCGGAATTTTCAGGATCAAGTGAAGCCAAAGCCGGGGCCGTATAGAAGTTTTTCTGCCACTGACCCGGTTTCTCAACCTGATTTTCATCCATAATCATCGAAGGCAGATGACAGGCCATACAATTATTCTGCGGCGGTGCCCCGGAAATCCGATAGGTCAGGTTATGACTCAAGTAAAGCTGATTGGCTGCATCACGCGAAACCTGCAGCGTATTATAATCGAGGGTCTCTGGGGAAGTTGTATCCGGAATTGCAAGCCCGCCGCCAACTGCAGCTGCCTGACCGAAATTACTGGTCCCCCGAATCAAACTGTTACGGGTAAGATTATCATAAGCGCTCAGGTGACAGATAAAACAGTCAACATCAAGAATCCCGGACTCAGCCCAGTTACCCCGGGTCACGCTACTGCTGTCATCAATATAGAAATCCCAGACACTACGAGTCGAGCTGCCCCCATCAAGCGCTGCCGCCCGCAGCGGATCATCTAATGCCTTACTGGTAAATCCAGCAAAACCAAAAGGATTCTCAACCCCAGGACCACCACCAACGTGACAGCTACCGCATTCGCGGACAAATTCAAAGACCCCCATATCAACTTTGGCCAAAAACTCAGCATCACTTGCAAAAGCCGCGGTCAGATCCGGAAGCTGGCGATTATAAGTCGGGCACCAGTTACCAAGCATCCCCGGCCCGGTAATCCAGGGCCGGGCCGGATCAATGGCGCCGCGCGGCAAGGGGTTACCGGCATTATCGAAAAGATCCGCAACCCGCAGGCCGGAGTGGAAATTACCCCCGTGATTCTCGGCAATGCCTTCATGACAGCCGCCGCAGGTTAAACTTGGCAGATAAGCCGCAAGGTTATCATACGAACCATCGGCGGGGTCATCGTCTGAAGTTATAATAGTTTCAGTCCCGCCGATGCGAGTTCGCAGGTAGATACGATCATGAGCGCTGGCGTGGCCGGTCTCGGTATCTGTATGACAGTCAAAGCAAG
>JAOZKP010000074.1 GCA_029935295.1 bacterium
CAGCCACTGAAAACGGTTGATTGAATCAACAACTCTATAAGTAAATCCATGGGGTAGGGCGTGAATGATGTCAGAATTCATTATGCTTATAAGGCCGCATGTTATAAGTATAAGCGGTAAGAAGTAAGCAATAATATTACTGAATTTTCTCGATTTTTGATGTAGCAAAAGCCAGCTTCCGGCCAGAAAAAGCGGCAGAATTCCTTCAATCCGGCACCAGCCGGCCAGTAGAAAACTGATTGCCGTAAAGCATAAAAGCCGCCAGTTGGGTTGATCGGTTTTAAGAAAACGGCAAAAACAGAATAGTCCCAGGCATAAAAAAAACCAGAATTCAGGGCCTCTGATAATATTTACCGAGAGTTCAACAAAAAGAGGCGAGACCACATAGAAAACCGTGATTGTTATTGCGGTTGCTCGGGCCCAGAAGAGCCGGCTTAAAAAATAGAGTGGAATTGTGGTGGCGAGGCTGAAAAAAAGTGAGACCAGCCGGGCGCTTAAAACCCAGTCGCCGATCAGGTGGAAAACCCCGCTGATCAAATATGCAAGATTGGTAGGGTAGGCATAGAACTCAAGGACTTTTTTACTTTCGTGCAGGTAAAGAGCTTTGGCCTGCAGAATATAAGTGATACCGTCCGGGTTGATCAGTGGCTCTCGAAAGAAAGGGATTAGACGCAACAGTAGAGCGAGTCCCAGAAGTGGCCCCAGCGGGATCAGCAATTCCCGTAGGAAATTGATTCTGCCGCTGTCGACTGTGGTCGTGGGGAATGAATTTTCTTTTAGCAATTTTTACCGCCAGTTTTTCAGGTTGGACATTGCTTCACCCCCTTTAAAGGGGTCAAATCTAAAGCAATGACCCCAATCGAGACAGATCGGGTTTTTGATTGTTATGTGGCGATCGGGGTCATACTTGATATTTGCATTTCCCAGCAACATGTCAAGTTTGACCCCAGTTATGGAGGGGCGAAGCCTAAGCCCGCACCCTCCTCTCGGTTTTTTTGGCGCCTTTGCACCCAAAGGGCATAAACGTCTTGCTTGTCTTAGCCGGAGACTTTAAAGTGTTGGGTTTCACCCTCAGAACTACCAGAAAGTTACCGGCTTAGCAACCACTTTCGGGCCAGTTACAGTTGAAATAAATGAAAGAGCATATGATTTTTATGGGTTATTTCTTGACTTTGGTGAAAGCTATGTGTAGATTTCAGTTTTTACCAGCGCAACCTAATTCAGGAATAAATTATTATGAAAGAGATCGGCAGTGAAATTTTCATAAACAGTCAGGGAGAGTGGTTGTACGAAGGCAATAAAATTGTCCATCCTGAAGTTCTTAGCCTGTTTAAAAATTCTTTGACTGTTGATGAAAAAAGCGGCGAGTTTTATATCGACTACAAAGGCAAACGGGCTCCGGTTAAAGTTGCGGAAACGCCATATTTTGTCCGCGATGCGGTGGCCAAAAAAGATCCGGCCGGAAATCTTCTGGAGGTGATTCTGGAAATTGATGACGGCAGTCGTGAAATTCTCGATCCGAAAAGTTTAACCCTTGATGCAAGCGGGGTTCTGCAGGTTAAGGTAAAGTCGGGGAAATTCGCCGCCCGTTGTCTGGCGGCAGCCCATTTTCGGATTGCCGAGTTACTTGATAGCGATGATGAGGGCGGTTTTTTTATTGTAATCAACCAAAATCGATTTAACTTGAAAGAGAAAGGAGAGGATTAAGGATGAGTGATATGAGCAAAATTATCAGTGAGGCGGATGATACACTTTTAGTGAAATTGGTGATGGATTCTTTTCGCCGGACGATTGTCCATTACGGCTACTGGCTGGCCCAGGTAGAGTATCAGCTGGGAACGGAAAAAGCCGTGGCGGTTGAAAAGAATGCCTGGCATATGAGTGTTGGTAATCAGCTTAAGCGTTTGGGGAAAATATTTGGTTTTGAGGTTAAGGACGGGGTGCCGACGCACCTTAACAAACTTTCCCGGGAAGAGCTGCTTGATCTTTTGAAAAATCTGGGTGTGAACTGGCTTGCAAATGACGGAATCTGGTTTCAAGCGGTCGAAAAAGAGCATGGTATGAACGACGCCAAGCGTTGTAACGATACCTGTTGGACCCGCTACTCTCCCTATGAAGCTGAACGTATTAAAGAGCTTCTGGAACTGCCTGATAATGGTGGAATTGTGTCTCTGAAAAAGGCGTTGGCTTTTAGAATGTATGCTCTGATTAATAAACAGTCGATTGAGGATGTTGATGAGAATTGTATCATTTTTCGGATGAATGAGTGTCGGGTACAGGTTGCCCGCCAGCGTAAGGGGCTTGAAGATTATCCCTGTAAATCAGCAGGAATGGTTGAGTATCCATACTTTGCCCAGACGATTGATTCCCGGATTAAAACTGAATGTATCGGCTGTCCGCCGGATAAACATCCGGAAGGTTGGTTTTGTGCCTGGAAGTTTACGGTAGTTGAGTAGGAGTTTGTAATATGGCAGATACAATTAAAGTAACCCATGCCGGATGGGTGGCAACAGTTACCTTGAATCGCCCGCAGAATTTGAATGCTTTTACGACTGCGATGGTTAGTGAACTGGAAAAAGAGCTGGTCTTGATTCGCGATAACCCTGAAATCCGGGCGGTTATGATTGCCGGCAGCGGCAAGGCCTTTTGTGCTGGTGTAGATATTCAAGAGAAGCCCTATAACCCGCTTAATGCCAGGATATTTCTCAAGAATTTCAATCGAATGCTTAAAATGGTGGAGAGCCTGCCTCAGCCGACAGTCGCAGTTTTGCATGGGGGTGTCGTGGCCGGGGGGCTGGAGTTGGCCTTGGCCTGTACTTTCCGGATTGCTGCTGAAAATGCAAAAATGGGTCTGCCGGAAATCAATCTTGGTTTGGTGGCTGCTGGCGGGGCAACCTTTCGCCTTCCGCGCCTGGTAGGTTTTGGGTCGGCCCTGGAGATGTGTTTGTTGGGCAAACTGATTACCGGTGTTGAAGCTGAAGCGAAAGGATTGGTTAATTGGTCGTTTCCTGAGAAGGATCTAAGGTCTGAAGCCGAATTGTTAGTAAAAAAACTGGCTGACCAGCCCCCTATCGCTTTGAGTCTGATTAAAGATGCCCTCTATGCCGCGGCGGCGCCTCATGAAGCTAATGACAGCCTGATGGAAATTCTCTCCGCCAGCGTTAATCACTACACTGAAGATAAAAAAGAGGGATTAGCGGCTTTTCTGGCTAAAAGAAAGCCTGATTTCAGTGGTCAATAAGTCAATAAATAGAGGACATAAATAATGATTAATTCGGGTTGCGGCATTGCCGCAATGGGTTTTTATTTGCCGAAAAAAGAGATTCCCCTGCTTGAGCTGGCTGAAAAAGCCGGAATTCCAGCATTTGTCGCAGAATTTGCCGGCGCCCGGACGGTTCGTGAGGCCGCAGCCGACGAATTGCCGAGCCAGATGGCGATTCGGGCTGCTGAAGCCGCATTGCAGAATGGCGGGATTGACCCTCAGGAGATTGACCTGATTATCTATTGTGGCGCCGGGGTTCCCGATTATATCCTGCCGCCCTCTTCCGGTCGGGTTCAGGGGGCTATTGGTGCCAGTCGGGCCATGGGTTTTGACTTGGCGCAGGGATGCTGTGGCATGCTGACCGCTATGCAGGTAGCCAAAGCCCAGATAGCCCTTAACGAAGGTTGCGATACGGTTATGCTGGTCACTGGTGACAAATGGAGTCAGTTCACCCATCATCACACTGCTGATTCAGTATTTTTCGGCGATGGCGGCGGAGCGATAATCCTTAAAAAGAATTACCCCGATCTGCAACCTATTGCCAGTGAAATAATTACCAAGGGAAACTATTATGATCTCTGGTGTGTTCAGGCCGGTGGCCTGCGGCATCCGGCTTCCAGCGAAACCCTACAGAAAAATATGCACACCTATCAATGTATCGATCCAGAACGAGCCCGTCATGAATTTAAGGAGATTTACATCCCGGTTATGGCGGAGACCGTCCTGGAAGCAATGAAAAAAGCCGGGATCAACCGGGAGCAAGTTGGTTATTTTTCCATGGTCAATGCCAACTTGAAGGTTCAGGAGCTACTGCTGGCTCAGCTTGAGATCCCTGTAGAGTGTTCATCGGCAGATTATTTAGAACGCTTCGGTCATTTTGGCTCCCAAGATACTTTTTTCAATCTTGACCTAGCGGTTAATGATGGAAAAATCAGCAAGGGCGACTATATTGTCATGCTGACCACCGGTATCGGGTTTTCATGGGGATGCGCGGTGATTAAGTATTAGTGCCTTACAGGTTATTTTCTGTACAAAAAAACAAGAAAAAAATCAGAAAATGTCCTGATAAGGCACTTATTTGCGGGCGGATAAAGCCCGTTTGGGTTGCGGGATCTGTTCCCGCATTAGGTGTTAGTTGGATGATGACAAAAAACAAAGGTGATAGTCGGTGTTTTTTGTTGGGGGTTACCGGCGGGATCGCTAGTGGCAAGAGCACGGTGTCAGAAATGCTCGCGGAACTGGGATCTCCTTTGATCGATTTTGACCTTATTGCACGGCAGGTGGTTGAGCCCGGGACTGAGGGCTTGGCAAAAATTGTGGATTATTTCGGGCGTCAGGTACTGGCTGAAGACGGCTCGATGGATCGTAAAAAAGTTTCCGACATTATTTTCGGGGATATGGAGAAAAGGAAGAAACTCGAAAGTTTTATACATCCATCGATTCATGAAGAGTTTTGCAGACAGGCGGCCGTGATTGCAGCTAAAGACCCGAAGACGATTATTCAGGTAGCGGTGCCGCTTTTGATTGAATTGAACCTGCAGCATCTCTTTGACAAGATTTTGGTGGTGCATATTCCGGCAGAGATTCAGGAGAAGCGTCTGGCAGAGCGTGACAAAATTAGTTCCGAAGAGGCTGTGAATATTATGAAATCCCAGCTGCCGATCACCGAAAAACTTCAGTTTGCTGATTTTGTAGTTGATAACACCGGCAATCTTGACTATACCAGATCTCAGGTGGAAAAAATCTGGCGTGATTTGCAAAAAGAATAGGAGTTATGGTGGCTACAGAGCTTAAATTTGCTCCATATCAGGAGGCCGAAGTTGCCCGCATTATCGGCGGGGATCAGTACACATCCCACATCTTGACCAAGGTTGCCGATACCCTTATTATTGATCGGCCTAAGTATCAGAATGAGGCCGGGAAGTGGCGTTATTTTGATTCGGTTTATGTCAATAACCTTATCTATTTAAGCTATGAACATGCGGGAGTTAAATACAATTTTAAGACCCTGGTTTTAAAGGTCAGCTATGTCCCGTTTTATCATCTCTGTCTGAAATTGCCGGAGTCCCGGGATATAGTCACGCAGAAACTCTGGAGTGCCCCGCGTTTCCGGGGTTTTGTGCCGGTAACTTTAACCGCCCGGCATAAAGAAGGCCACAGCGTTCTGCTTTCACAGCGTTCTTATATGGTCGATATCGGCCAGCAGGGGGTCGGGATTGTCAGTGAAGAGAAGATTGCCCGTAATTTCCTGCTCGAGATGAATGTCAAGGCGGACTGCAGCCTGAAAATTAAATGCAGTGTCAAAAACATCAAAACCGGCCGCGTTGACGGTTTTTACTATTACGGCTGTGAGATTGAAAAGGTCAGCGATAAGCAGCATTTCCAGGAGTACCTGGATTTTCTGGCAGCAGCGACAGACTTTTTTGAGCAGGCGCCTACCGACGTCGGTAGTGATGATTTCTCGTTTTATTCGTTTATGTAGACAAAAAGTGATTTCGGTTGACAATCAGCCGGTTTAACCACTATAGAGACACATTGGTTATAATTGATTTCCGGCAACTATTCAGCTATCTTTTTCAAATTGTCTGGATTGGGGTCATTGCTGGTACAAGGTGCGTCAGCACCCCAGCTTTGACCTCTTTTATGATAAATGACTGCCGGGTAACCCGACGCAGGAATTTAAACGGAACGAGGGCGAAGCGATGTTCGGCACCATTTGTTATAGCTTTATGGTGACACGCGGAATAGTTATGATTTACGAATTATATAGTCCATTGGGAGAGAATAGAGACGATGGCCAGAGTTGATATTGAGATTGAACGCTGTAAGGGTTGTGCCCTGTGCGTTGATGCCTGTCCTGAGCAAGTGCTTGAGATTGGTAATGAGATTAATCTGGGGGGCTATCAGCATGTGGTTGTGGTCAACCCGGATAATTGTATCGGGTGTTGTCGTTGTGCTGAGATGTGTCCTGATGTAGCGCTTGCGGTCTGGAGGTAAATGGCCATGACTACTCCGAAGAAGGTTTTTACCAAAGGTAATGAAGCGATTGCGATGGCGGCGATTAATGCCGGCTGTCGTTACTATTTCGGTTATCCAATTACCCCGCAGAATGAGATTCCGGAATATATGGCCGAACATCTGCCGGCGACCGGCGGTGAGTTTTTGCAGGCTGAAAGTGAAATTGCTTCAATTAACATGCTGATTGGGGCGGCCGCTACCGGCGTCCGGGCGATGACTTCATCAAGTGGCCCCGGAATTTCGTTGATGCAGGAGGGCTTTTCCTATTTTGCCGGCAATGAACTACCGGCGGTAGTCGTGAATATGAGTCGTCAGGGGCCGGGTTTAGGCGGTATCAATGCGACTCAGGGCGACTATTTCCAGTCGGTTAAAGGCGGCGGCCATGGGGATTACAAATTAATTGTTCTGGCGCCGCATACCGGACAGGAACTCTACGATCTGACGATCAAAGCATTTGAAATTGCCGAGAAATACCGGATTTTGACGCTGATTTTGGGCGATGCGATTTTAGGGCAGATTAAGGAGCCAATTGTGCCCTGGATTCCGGAAAAAACCGCTGGCGATCCCGATCGGGACTGGCTGATTACCGGCGCTGAAGGGCGCGAGCCGCGTCTGATCAAGTCGCTTTTCTTAGCTGATGGCGAGATGGAGAAGCATAACTGGCATCTGCAGGAAAAATACGATCGCATTGAACGCGATGATGTGATGCTGGAAGAGGTTGATACTGACGATGCCGAATTGATCGTTGTCGCTTTCGGCAGTGTCGCCCGGATTGTCAAGAGTGCCATTGCCCAGGTGCGGAAAGCCGGTATGAAAGTTGGTCTGGTACGGCCGATTACCCTTTTCCCATTTCCGCGCAAGAGATTGCGGGAGATCGGGGGCCGAACCAAAAAATTTCTGGTCGCCGAGATGAATACCGGGCAGATGGTAGAAGATGTTCAGCTTAATCTGCCGGGTGACTGCGAGGTCGAATTCTACGGCCGGCCGGGTGGTTCAGTGCCGACGCCTGAGGACCTTTTTGAGATTATCAGTGCAACCTACGAAAAGTTATAGGCGAGGAAATTAAAATATGAAGCAGGTATTTAAACGGCCGGAGTCAATGACTGCTAAGCCGTTTCATTTTTGTCCGGGATGTCATCACGGTATTGTCCACCGGCTGGTGGCGGAAGCTCTGGATCATTTCTCCCTGCGGGAGAAAACGATCGGAGTAGCTTCGGTCGGTTGCTCGGTTTTTCTCTATGACTATTTTGCGGTTGATGTAATTGAGGCCCCGCATGGTCGTGCCGCAGCTGTGGCCACCGGCACCAAACGGGTACTCAATGATAAAATAGTTTTTACCTATCAGGGAGATGGCGATCTCGCGGCAATCGGCACCGCTGAAGTAATCCATGCTGCCAATCGTGGTGACAATATTACGATTATTTTTGTTAATAACTCAATCTACGGAATGACCGGCGGTCAGATGGCGCCGACCACCCTGCTTGGCCAGCGGACTACTACTTCGCCTTACGGTCGCGACTGCAATCGTGATGGTTACCCGATTAAGATGACAGAAATGCTGGCTGCTCTTGAGGGGCCGTCGCTGGTTTCCCGGGTGGCAGTTAATACACCGGGCAATGTCAAAAAGGCGCGCAAGGTGATTCGTCAGGCTTTTCAGATGCAGGTTGAAGGAAAAGGGTTCTCTTTTGTTGAGGTGCTCTCCACCTGTCCGACCAATTGGGGTATGACACCGCAGGCAGCGAATGACCGGATTGCCGAAGAGATGATTCCCTATTTTCCATTAGGAACTTTGAAACAGAAAGATGTCATCGACGTTCTTTAATGCAGATAAATCTGTAAATAAGTGACTCTTATCAGAACGTTCTCTTGTCAAAAAAACAAGAAAACAACCCGTAAAGCACTAAATATAGTAAGGTAGATTTATGTATAATGACGTAATTATGGCCGGTTTTGGCGGACAGGGAATCATGTTGATTGGTAACCTGCTGGCTTATGCGGCGATTGAGGAAGACAAGAATGTTACTTTTCTGCCCTCTTACGGGGTGGAAATGCGGGGCGGCACCGCGAATTGTGCGGTGGTTATTGATGAGAAGCCGATTGGCTCGCCGATAGTCGGGCGGCCGTTGTCGTTGATTATCATGAACCGACCCTCTCTGATAAAATTTGAACCGCGCATGAAGCCGGGTGGTGTGGTTATCCTTAACAAGACTCTGGTTTCACCCGATAGCTCTGAACGGGATGATATCGATCTGATTGCCCTCGATTTGAATGCGATCTCATCCGAAAGTGCCGGCAATGTCCGTCTCGCCAATATGGTGGCTTTAGGAGCCTACGTTGAAAAGAGCGGAGTTGTGGCTCTCGATGCAGTTGTCGCGGCGTTAAAGCACGCGCTGAATCCCAAGTATCATAAAATGATTCCCGCCAACCAGAAGGCCCTTGAGGCCGGAGCCGCAGCGGTAAAGGAATATAAATAATGGAAGCAGTTAAAGTTGGTGAAAAGATCAAGGATCTGCGCCAGAAGGATAATATTTCTCTGCAGGAATTGTCTGCAAAAAGTGGTTATTCGACTGCAGTTCTGTCGCAGATTGAAAATCATCTGGTTTCGCCTTCGCTCGGGGTGTTGGTACATCTGGCCAAGGCAATGGATGTCAGTATCGGGGCTTTTTTCGGACGGGAAGAGACTGAGCCTTTCACCTTGATTCGTAAAGGGGAAGAGCATACAGTTTCCCGTTTTGCCTCAAAAGAGGGGGTGCGTTATGGTTATACTTACGAATCCCTGGGGGCTGGCAAAAAGAACCGCCGCATGGAGCCCTTTGTCATTACTCTGGAGCCGGCGACCATTAAAAATGATAAATGTTACGGTCACGAGGGTGAAGAATTTATCTATGTGCTGGAAGGCTCCATCGATGTGACTCTGGGAGAACATACCGATATCCTGCAGGAGGGTGACTGTATTTACTACGATTCAGTTATCCCGCATAAAGTTCAGAGCCATGGCGGTGGGACCGCAAAAATTCTGGCGGTTGTGCATCCGTAATCAGGCTTGCCGGATATTATAGATTGTTTGAGTCGGTTTTTTGTAAGGCGAGTTCTTTGTGAGCTCGCCTTTTTTGTGACGTCTGTCAAAGCATTGACAGATTGTTATGTTATTTTTTTACTGTAGATGCTACTATCCCTTGGTCTGCCGGGCCTGTAGCGCTGTTGGTATATTCATTGCTAGTATGCTTTATGGCATCGCAGGTGTCTTTTTAGTTAACTATATCAGTGCGGTTGAAATTCAATGGATTTAGCAACTATCTTAGGGGTTGTTTCAGCTTTTTCTCTGGTCATCGCAGCGATTGCCACCGGCGGCGGCCTGGCGGTTTTCTTTAATCTGCCGTCACTGTTGATTGTTGTTGGCGGTACCTTCGGCGCCACTTTAATCAACTATCCTTTCGGCGAATTTCTTCGGCTGCTACGTTATCTTAAAAATGCTCTGTTTCGGGACAGAATGCCTCTGAATGCCAGTATTGATCTGTTGGTCAAATTGGTGCGCGAGTCTCGGAAAGAGGGTATCCTGGCATTGGAGAACCGGAGTAATGACAGTAGTATCGATCCTTTCATGCGACAGGGGCTGGTGCTTCTGGTTGATGGCCTTAAGGCAGATACTATTGAAGATATTCTCTTTTTGGATATGGAGAGTATGCGTGAACGGCATGAACTTGGGGCTCATATATTTGCGACAATGGGGACGGTAGCACCGGCCATGGGACTGGTTGGGACTTTGATCGGCCTGGTGCAGATGCTGCAGACCATGGATGATCCTTCGAGTATCGGCCCGGCGATGGCGGTTGCTCTGCTGACCACTTTTTATGGTGCGGTTCTGGCCAATTTTATCTTTCTTCCGCTGGCCGGTAAACTGCGGCGTCGGAGCCAGCGGGAGCTTTTTTTACGGAAGTTGATTGCTGAGGGGATTGTCGCGATTGCTCGTGGTGATAACCCGCAGGTAGTCCAGTATCGTTTAGAGGCATTTTTACCGCCTTCCTGGCGTAAAAAACCAGGCTCAGCAGTGGCAAGGCGAGGTAAATAATGGAGCGAGCAGGCTTGCCGACGACGGTGATGAGCGGAGCTGAAGATGGGGGAACTCTGGCCCCGTTGATGGCCTCGCTGAGCCTGATTCTGATTGCTTTCTTTATCCTGTTTTACTCGATGACTGTGATTGATGAGCATAAAAAAACGATAGCGGTTGGTTCTCTGCAGGGCAGTTTTGGACAGCTTGACGGCGGTCGGGAAGTGCGCGAAGAAAATACGCCGCAAGCCGGTCTGCTGACAACAACTTTGGTGCAGGAGCGGGTCGCCCGGCTGCAGAGGAAGCTTTGGGATTATATGCAGCGGCGCGGGTTGAAATCCAGTGAAATTATGGTTTTTGCCGCTGAAAACGGGGTGGATATGGCATTGCCGCATAAATATCTGTTTCCTGCGGGGAGTGAGGTTTTAAGTCGGTCGGGTGCGAGTCTGATGCTGAAAGTTGCGAGCCTGCTTAATGGTTTGCGTGAAGTGCGTTATGAATTGCTCGATTATACCATCGCTAAACCTGTAAATACGGATTTGGCCGGTTTAACTCTGGCGTCACTGCGCGCCACAGCCCTCTATCGGTTCCTGGTTATTCGGGGCGGTTTCCGGGCCGATACAATGCGGGCCTTTGGTCGGCTGGTTTCACCGGATGCGGGCCCGAGTAATCTCCCGGCCGAAGGGCATGTCTTGTTGAAAGTAATCGGCGGAACTCCGCTTTATGATCTAGAGGGCAATAAGGGCAAGATCAAAATCGGCGATTTTACCTTTGAGTAGGTTAAACATAATTTGTAACTTATTCAGCTAT
>JAOZKP010000311.1 GCA_029935295.1 bacterium
GTTCATGGATATCAACGGCTTCGTCAGCGAATTGCTGCTTGGTTCCGCCGACCTGTCCGCTTATGACCTCTACGGCCCGGCTGATTTCAATGGCGACGGCAAGGCTGATCTTCTCTGGCGCCATAAAACCACCGGCCAGATGTTTTTCTGGTATCTCAATGAAAACGGCTATGCCGGTAGCGGTTACCTGGGCACGGTCGGTGATTTTGACTACCAGCTCTACGGCCCGGCCGACTTCAACGGCGACGGCTATGCCGATATTCTCTGGCGTAACAGCGCTACCGGAGTCATGTTTATCTGGTATATGAACGCCACCGGCTTCGACCACAGTATCTATATCGGCACGCTGAACGATACCGACTGGGTTTTTGAAACCTTCGCTGATTTTAACGGCAACGGTAACTGCGATATCTTCCTGCGCCATCATGGCAGCGGCCAGATGGTCATCTGGCACCCGGCCGATATCGGCCAAATAACCTCCCAGTACATCGGCACGATTCCCGATATGAACTGGCAGATTACCTGCTCCGGTGATTTCAGCGGCAACGGTTGCGGAGACATCATCTGGCGCAACGTCAATACCGGTGTTCTTTTTAGATGGACGTTCAATGACACCGGCTATACCGGTAGCACCTATTTGGGCACGGTAGCTGATAGCAACTGGGTGATCGGAAACCAGTAGTTAACTTGAGGTTGACAATAGATAATTAACCTTAACTATTTGTAGAGGGACTGTGTTATGAAACTGGATTTTCATAAACCCATCAGCGTTATTATCATTACGATCATTTTTAGTCTGAGTATCTCAGCTCCCCTTGCTGCCGCGCCGTTGCAGATAAAGGCCGGAACTTCAGACAATATTTCGCAGGACTGGCAGGCTGGAGTACAGCAGGATATTGCCGTCCGGGAATATCGAGCCAGTCGGGTAAAGCATCAGGATCCGACTATCGGCATCGCCCTGCAGGCCCCCAACCGGCGGCAGAACCTCCGGACCTGGTTTACCGAAGATGGCATCTTGGTTCAGCGTAGGGTAAAAGAAGAGCATGATTGGACCTTCAAGCTTCGACCTGAAGCGGTCGGAGTGGCCGGGAAAACCATGCACAAACTGAAGTTTGCTGCCCCCAAAGCCGAAGGCAGCCGGGTCAGCTATCAAAGTAAGTATCTGGAGCAGTGGTTTGAAAACCGGCCCGAGGGCCTGGAGCAGGGCTTTACAATTCCCAAACCCCTGGGTCAAGGAGAATTAATCCTCCGTCTGGCCATCGAAGGCAACCTCGAATCCAGCCTGAAAAATGATACAACCCTGAACCTTAGAACTGCAACCGGGGTTGCGATTCTGGAATATGGCAACCTGGTAGTTTGTGATGCAAAGCATCACCCTCTACCCTCCCGTTTTTCTCTGGCAGGCTCCCGACTTTCCATCCATGTCACCACTGCCGGAGCCGTCTATCCTCTGAACATCGATCCTCTGCTGATCTCGCTCGGGTGGCAGGTGGAATCCAATCAGGAACATTCAGAATTTGGTAGCTCCGTATCCAGCGCCGGAGATGTTAACGGTGACGGCTACGACGATGTGATTGTCGGAGCATCAAACTATGATAATGGCGAAGAGGGAGAAGGAGCGGCGTTTGTCTACCTGGGCTCGGCCTCGGGGCTTACTGCCACTGCCGCCTGGCAGGTGGAATCCGATCAAGAATGGGCTGCATTCGCTAGTTCAGTTTCCAGTGCCGGAGATGTCAACGGTGACGGCTACGACGATGTGATTGTCGGAGCACCATACTATTATAATCATGGCGAAAGTGCAGAAGGAGCGGCGTTTGTCTACCTGGGCTCGGCTGCGGGACTGGCGAACACTTTTGACTGGCAGGTGGAGTCTGATCAGGTAGATGACTGCTTTGGTAGTTCGGTTTCCAACGCCGGAGATGTCAATCGTGATGGTTATGATGACGTCATTGTCGGGGCACCATGTTATGATCACGGTCAAACCGATGAAGGAGCGGCGTTTGTCTACCTGGGCTCGGCTGCGGGACTGGCAACCTCTGCCTCCTTGCAGGCGGAGTCCAATCAGACAAATGCGTATTTTGGTAGCTCCGTATCCAGCGCCGGAGATGTTAACGGTGACGGCTACGACGATGTGATTGTCGGAGCATCAAACTATGATAATGGCGAAGAGGGAGAAGGAGCGGCGTTTGTCTATCTGGGCTCGGTTGCGGGACTGACGAACACTTTTAACTGGCAGATAAAGTACGATCAGGCAGGAGCATATTTTGGTAGTTCGGTATCCACTGCTGGCGACGTCAACGGTGACGGCTATGATGATGTCATCATCGGAGCACAAAATTATGGTAATGGCCAAGAATTTGAAGGAGCAGCCTTTGTCTATCTAGGATCGGCTGTTGGCCTAGCTGCCACTGCCGCCTGGCAGGCGGAATCCAATCAGGCAAATACACATTTTGGTAGTTCGGTTTCCAACGCCGGAGATGTCAATGGTGACGGTTACGATGATGTGATTGTCAGCAAGAATTATGATTGGCATCTCCCGGAAGAAATTAAAGGTGCGGCATTTGTGTATCTTGGTTCCGCCACGGGACTGGCTGACGCTGACCCTTGGCATACGGAGTCCATCACCTTGTATTATCCTGAAGTCTCCAGCGCCGGAGATGTCAACGGTGACGGCTATGACGATGTCATCATCGGAGCACAAAATTATGGTAATGGCCAAGAATTTGAAGGAGCAGCCTTTGTCTTCCTGGGTTCGGCGACATGGCTGGATGCCGACCCCTCCTGGTCGACTGATTCTGACCAGGCATACGCTCTTTTTGGTTATTCGGTATCTTCGGCTGGAGACGTCAATGGTGATGGTTATGACGATGTCATTGTCGGAGCACTATCTTATGATAATGGTCAAACCGATGAAGGAGCGGCGTTTGTCTACCTGGGCTCGGCTACGGGACTGGCGAACACTTTTGACTGGCAAACAGAGTCCAATCAGACAAATGCGCGTTTTGGTATTTCGGTTTCCAACGCCGGAGATGTCAATGGTGACGGCTATGATGATGTGATTGTCGGAGCGACATATTATGATGGTGGCGGTGGCCAAGAAGGAAAGGTCTTCGTTTATCTGGGCTCGGCTACGGGACTGGCGGCCTCTGCCGCCTGGCATGCTTACTCCGGTTGTGAAAGTGCCAATTTTGGTGAGTCCGTTTCCTGTGCCGGCGATGTTAACGGTGACGGCTACGACGATGTCATCGTCGGGGCACCATATTATGAAAATGGAGAAAATAATGAAGGAGCGGCTTTTGTTTATCTGGGCTCGGCTACGGGACTGGCGGCCTCTGCCGCCTGGCAGGCGGAGCTCGACCAGGCAGAGGCCCAATTTGGTCGTTCAGTATCCACTGCCGGTGATGTCAATAATGATGGTTATGATGACGTCATTGTCGGGGCACCATATTATGATCATGGC
>JAOZKP010000075.1 GCA_029935295.1 bacterium
CCGAGTAGCTGCCGCCAACATTTTTACCAATCGAACCCGGCTTACCATACTCAAGCCCTCCGACTTCACATGCCCAGACACCTTTAACGTTTCCGTCGTTTGTTGCCGCATCTACCCACAACCGATACCTGACTTCACCCCAACTCTCGGCAGTAGTTCCATCGAGCAGAACTCCTTTTTCTGATTGAAACCAATCATTGTGATTGGTGTAAACCATAAAGCGATTATTAAAATCACCATGAATCTTGATATCTGCGGCCAGAGCCGGAACTGCCACCCCGACTACAACCAGTAGAATTATTACGGTAACTAATCTTTTCATCTTGTGTCTACTCCTTAAATAATAATCATTTATCTTAATTTTGCAAACTGATTTCCAACTTTAAAATCATATTTTTCATTTGCCAAGCAAACAGCTAAACATTGGCAAGCAAAAAAACCAAAATGGCGCACCTAACATATATCATATTTATTTAACAGTATTAAATGTAATTAAAAGGTTGTTTTGGTAATTATTTCACCTTTTCCAGGACAGACAAGACAGCTATGACAAATACCAACAACAAATTATTGACTTTATTCAAAACATAAACTATAGAGCGATGTTCCAAAAACACAAGAAGTGTGTTTGGAACAAGCGAAAAATTCGCTTGTACGTTTCAAAGCCTGACCAATACTGCAATTTTCATAATACTCCGGCCATGCAGGCACGGCAATTACGCCACGAAGGTGGGAAATCGGCTTTAGCGATCTCCGTCGTCGTGGCTTTTTTTTGCCCGCACGATTGAGAAACCAACACTAAGCTCAAAAACCACCGGAGAACATAAAATGACCACAAAAACTTTTGCTCTATCCTTTGCCTTGACCCTGCTCCTCACAACCTTTTTCTGCAGTCCAGCAACGGCTCATTTCGGCATGCTCATTCCATCTGACAACATGGTTATGGCCGACGACCCGCGCACCATCACTCTAAACTTAAGTTTTTCCCATCCCTTTGAACAAGCGGGCATGGAACTTAAAACCCTCACTAAATTTTTCGTTCAGAATGCCGGCAGTAAACATGATCTCAAAAGTACTCTCCAACCGCAGACAATCATGAAAAAACCGGCTTTCAGCTGTGATTACGCAATTAAACGTCCCGGCATCTACCAGTTTGTCATGGAACCTGTACCCTATTGGGAACCTGCAGAAGATTGTTTTATCATCCATTATACAAAAACAGTAGTTACTGCCTTTGGCGATGATGACGGTTGGGATAAAGAGGTAGGTTTAAAAACCGAGATTGTCCCCTTGAGCAAACCTTTTGCCCTCTATTGCGGCAATCTTTTTCAAGGGATTGTTAAAATGAACGGTAAAGCTGTCCCCGACGCTGAGGTCGAAGTTGAATTTTATAATAAAAACGGAATAATAAAAGCTCCGACCGATTACATGATAACGCAGACAATTAAGGCGGACAGCAACGGTGTCTTCAGTTTCAGTGTTCCGGCCGCAGGTTGGTGGGGCTTTGCCGCTCTTAATAGCGCCGACTATAAGCTGCCCATGAACGGGGTCGATAAAGATGTCGAACTCGGAGCGGTGATCTGGGTTCATTTTGAGTCCTGGCCCGGACAGAAATAGATCCAGAAAACCATCAATATAACGAAACTTTACTTAACCTTACTTAAGAGATGATAAATCATGCACATCGCTGAAGGTGTATTATCCGGACCGGTAATAGCGGCAGGCTTTGCGGTCACCGCCGTCGGTGTTGGCATTGGCTTGAAAAAACTCGACTTTGAACATATTGCAGAAACCGGCATTCTCGCCGCCACTTTTTTTGTCGCCTCACTGGTTCATGTACCGGTAGGCCCCAGCAGTGCCCACCTTATCCTTAACGGAGTTATCGGCCTGCTGCTGGGATGGGCGGCATTTCCAGCAATCGCTGTCGCCCTGCTGCTGCAGGCTGTTTTTTTTCAATTTGGTGGATTCACAACCCTGGGAGTCAACACCGCAATTATGGCGCTGCCCGCAGTTGTCTGTTTCTACCTGTTTGCACCTTTACTGAAAAAACCCGGTAAAATTGCATCAACAGCTGCTTTCAGCTGTGGCCTTCTGGCAGTTTTTTTAAGCGCCGTTCTTTTGGGCGGAGCCCTTTACTTCAGCAATGAGAATTTCTTTGAAGTTGCGACAATTGCAATCTCAACCCATATTCCCATTATGATCATTGAAGGTTTTATCACTCTCTTTTGTATCGGTTTCCTGAAAAAGGTCAGGCCGGAAATGCTGCCCTGACCGAAACCTCTACGGACAACTTAGCTTTTTGACATTATACGGCACCATGACAATCGACTGAGACATTAGGCTTTCACAGAATACCCATGAGTCAAGCCTGACCCCTATTATATTACAGAAATAACGGAGTTGATTATGCGCAAACAATTTATTATATTTTTTCTTTTTTTTCTGGGCTGGGGATTTTTTTGTGCAGGACCAGTGCAAGCGCACCGGGTTAACGTTTTCGCCTGGGTCGAAGAAAATACCATTTATACTACCGCCAAATTCAGCGGCGGCAAGGTCGCCCGAGAGAGCCGGATTGAAGTCTATGACAGTCAAAAACAGCTGCTCCTTAAAGGGCTAACTGACAATCAGGGTGCCTTTTCATTTCCAGTCCCCAAAATTGACAACCTTGAAATTATTGTCGAAGCCGGAACCGGCCATCGCGGCAGCTGGCAGATTAAAAAGAGTGAGTTGACATTGGCAACGGAAACTGAAAAAACCAAGAATAACGACTCTCCAGCCTCCAACCGGCCCGCTTCCAGCCTTAAGCCTCAGGCCAAAACCGTGACCACGAGAACCGTAACCGCTGCCACCCCGGGCCCACAAATCAGCTCTGAAGAACTTGAAAACATTGTCAGAAAAGTGGTAAACAAATCCCTGAATGAGAAATTACATCCGTTGCTGCTGATGCTGTCCGAGATTCGCAACCCCGATCCCGGTTTGAAAGATATTCTCGGTGGTCTGGGGTACATTTTCGGACTGGTTGGAATAGTTGCCTACATCAAGAGCCGCAAACAACCTTCAGCCAGCAGTCAAAATCTAAAATCATGATTCAGGAAACTTTCAGTCAAGGGCACTCACCCATCCATAACCTGACGCCCAGAACCCGAACCCTGGCGGCTATACTCCTGGCATTTATCATCGCTTCATGCCATGAACTAATGCCACTGCTAATGGCGCTGGGGGGGGCCATAATATTAATTTTCACTGCCCGGCTCAACCTTTTTAAAGCCGGGCGCCGCCTTCTGGTGATTGCCGGTTTTTTGCTGCTCATCTGGATCGTACTGCCGCTGACTTGCGGCGGGCCGGTCATCTGGCAGAACTCTTTCTTGAAAATCGGTCAGACCGGCATTGATCTGGCGCTGGAACTGACGCTGAAAACATCGTCCATGCTCCTGATCTTTCTCGCCTTAATCTCAACCATGAGCACCGCCGATCTTGCTCACGCTTTGCACAGCCTGAAACTGCCGCCCAAACTGGTTTTACTGCTGCTGATTACGTATCGCTATATTTTTCTGATTGAAGATGAACTCCAGACCATGTTAAGAGCAGCCAAGATCAGAAATTTTCAACCGGGCACATCTCTGCACTGTTACAAAACCTACGCTAATCTTTTGGGGATGCTCTTTGTCCGCTCGGCCGAACGGGCCCAGCGGGTACATAAAGCGATGCTCTGCCGCGCCTTTGACGGGCACTTTCACAGCCTGACCGAGTACCACAACCGGCCGCAGGATTACTGTTTTCTAGGCTTTATATTAATTTTATCAGTTGTTATAATCATCGGCGAATGGCAGATTGTCACTCTACCGGCAATCTTCTGATTTTTCAGGACTAAATGAAAAACATGCACACTCATTCCCACCATCATCAGAATAATGCTGCCGCAGTCTTGGCGCTGAAAGAACTTTCATTTCATTATCCCGAGGGACCAACAATACTCGATGAACTTAATTTCAAGCTGCACGAAAGGGATCATATCGGGATTGCGGCCCCGAACGGGAGTGGCAAGAGTACTCTGTTCCATCTCATTGTCGGCCTGCTGCGGCCGACTGCCGGAAGCATCATTTTTAACGACAAAAAAATAACCGAAGAGGCGGATTTTAAAGGGTTGCGGCGCCAGGTCGGCCTGCTTTTTCAAAATGCCGACGACCAGCTCTTCTTCCCCACAGTAATCGAGGATGTCGCCTTCGGCCCTTTGAATCTGGGTAAGAGCAAATCCGAAGCTTTAGAAATTTCACGGCAGGTTTTAGCCCGCTTAGACTTAACCGATTTTGCCGACCGCATTACTTTCAAACTCTCCGGCGGTGAAAAACGTCTGGTCGCCCTGGCCACGGTACTGGCGATGGAGCCCAAAGTCCTGCTTCTCGATGAACCCACTGCTGGGCTCGATCATAAAACCAAACATAAACTCATCGACCTGCTCAATAGTTTCACCGATCTCTCATATCTTGTAGTTTCCCACGAATTCGACTTTTTAACTGAAACCACCAACCACATCTATACAATGGAAAATGGCAAGATACTGGTTGATGAAGAGCTTCATATCCATCACCACGAACACGCCCACCGCTCCGGCAAACAGCCCCATCGCCATATTTGATTCCAAAAACATTCATGATCTAACGACTGAAATAATAGCCCGGAAACTCTTTTTTAGTATCCTGCGCCAGACTCAGAATTTGCCGCTTAAGCGACAGACCACTGTAAACGGAACTCCGGCGTAATATTGGCTGGCTTGAAAACCATCATCATCAGATTTTATCGCACCAACATACTTCTTATCAAACAGGTTGCTGAATTCAACCTCAAAAACTGCCTCCCGCAGCCGGCCCAGCTGCTCCATTTTGTAACTCAACTGCAAATCTACGGTTGTATAACTATCAATCTTTTCCCGGTTTTCAATGTCACCGTAACGCTGATCAACGTATTTAACCGTGGGCGCAACCGTAAAATTTGCGTAATTATAAATTAAACCCACCTTCAGCAACCAGCTCGGAGTATCCGGCAGGTCGTTACCGGAAGTTGCCAGGAGGGTGCCTTTACTGGGCAGGTCATCATCAAAAGTCGCCCGAGTGTAACTCGGATTAAAGAAGAGAATCAGGTTTTCAGCCGGATAAGCATTACATTCAAGCTCCGCGCCCCAAACCGTTGCATCCCCAACATTCTGATGATAATTAACGCCAACCTGATCATCATAGGCAACAAAAAGCAGGTCGTGGTGACGAGCATAGAAGAGGGTCGGATTAAAACTGAACCAGCGGTGCTCATAACGACAGCCAAAGTCAAAATTGTCCGAAGTTTCAAGCTCCCAGTTATCATAAATATCCTGCAGAGAAACTTCCGCCGCCTGAAACTTGCTCCGGTTTTCACTGTATATCATAGCAATCGGGATATAGGCATAGGGCCGCATATAGTTGCGACCATAATTTACATAAACTTCCAAATCCTGCGAAAGACGATAACCCAGGCTCAAAGAGGGCAGCCATTTCCGGTAATTCATCGCCTGCAAACTCATATCATGATCTATTCCAAGATTATTTTTCAAGGCATCATCATATGAGTACGGCGTGTTTTTATCGCTCAGATAAACCCGGCTGGCAGGCTCTTGGTATGCGAAATACTTTATCCCGGCCTGACAGGTAAAAGACCCAAAAGAGCGCCCCGCCTGCAGGTAAGGAGAATGGATGCTGCCCTCTCCCCGGTTTTCAGCTAGATAGGTCCAGCCGGCGTAGTTGCGCCCCTGATCGTTGATTTTATTTTTACGGATATATTTCTCCAGGTCATGATTTTCATACCAGTAACCGAGACTGACCAGAGTTCCGTCCCAATCTCCAACATACTCTAACTTGGCACCAAAACGCTCGGCATCTACATATTTGTCGGCTCCGCCATCAAGCCACTTTTTATCTTCGGAAGAGTAATACGGCTTTAAAGTAATCGTTTGATTCTCTTCCGGCTGATATTTTATAATCGTGATAACATCGTGATTACTGGTGTCGCTGCGGTGATACTTATAATAATTCACATCATCGGGGGAGCCGGTCAACTCCTCCAGATAGTCATCATCATAATGTTCGCCGATATTACGGGCCCGGTCGTAGTCAAGCCCCAGATAATGATCCTGATCAGTCTGGTTGTAGTTGTAGAAGATTTCCGCATCAACTTCATCACTAAGTTTCAGAGAGACGCCTGACGTAAAATGATTCCGCCCGCCGACCTCACCGGCACCTTTCCACTTATCGGCTTTAGTGTATGAGCCCGACAGAAAAAATTTGCCCCGGTTCGCTAAAGGTCCGGAGTCGAGTCGAAAAAAACTCCGCGTCAGTGAGTTTGATCCCAGACTCTGGTCCAGCTGCAAAGCAAACTCATCGCTCGGCCGGGCGAATTCCAAAGCAATCGTCCCGCCGCGATTACCGGTACCGCTGCTGAGTGCGGCAGGAGTTGCCCCCCGATACAATTTGATCGCCGCCATATTTTCTAAATCATAAATGTAGTCTCTGGGGCCGACACCCATAATTCCGTAATTAGGGATCCCCTCTACCGTCATTCCGGTAAACATGCTTTTAATCCCGCGCAGGCGAATTTCCGTTCCGCCGATACCGGTGGGATCGGTAAGCTCGGGGTTGAGACCCGGCAGAATGGCAAACCCCTGGTAAACACTGCTCAAACCACCGATACCAGCCAGTTTCAAGCCCGCTGAAGATATTTCACTCCCGCTGTAAAGCAGGTCTCCGGTCTGCTTAGTCGGATTTATGGTCTGGGCTTTAACCATAATATCTGCAAGCTTAGCCACTGGAGTTGATCCGGCGCGGTCATCTCCGAAACACAGATTAGAAAGTAAAAATATGATTAACACCCCTGAAATCATTACTGCTTTAAGTTTCTTAAATTTTACAAACATAAATTTTACCCCAGCATAGAATGCTAAAAAATGACAAAAAAAAGACCACGAAAACCGGCTGGCCCATTAAAAAAATGAACTCTGCCGACCTTCGTGGTCGTTAGTTATATTTCGATAGTGCAGTTACGTTCTAAAGCAAACGCTAAAAAAAGCATCAACACCCAAACTGCAACCTTCATGATTACCTTTCTGGATGCCGGCAACAGGAAAGTTTTAAAATAATCAGCTTAAAATGTCAATATATTTCTTATTGATTTAAGTTGTGTCATGGCGATGCTTTCTAACCCGGGATCTGCATTAAAAAAGCTTGTTAATAATTTTATGAATTAGCCCCAAATACGGCCGCAGCAAACGACATTGTTCTTGACAGAAAAAGGACGCTGATGATAGGAAATCAAGCATATTACTAACATGATTAAATCCAACCTAAATCGTATAGGGAGCGTCATTGCTGATGGAGCAAACGCAGTCTGACAAACATACAAGTTTCGCGGCGGAAAGTGAGGCTTCGATCTCTGATCCCACGGCAACGGAGTCGAATAATGTTCAGGAAAAGGCTTCAGATTCTACGCCTGAGCCTGACAATACAAACACTCCACCGCAAGATGACAAAGAAACTCAAAGTTCCGGCCGGCAGCAGGCCAAAGGGGTCGCCGCCCTTTTTGAAAAAGAAGAACTCAAGGATATCCTGCGCTGTTATCTGGGCACTATTTTCGTAATTGAAGGTTTTATCTTTTTCGTCAGTTTTCTAAGCCAGATTGGGCCGGAATCCGTCCCCTTCCCCTGGAAATCGTACTTTTTCGCAGCATTTATAATTCCGCTGACAATAACCTTTCTCCTCGGCATTATTATTTTAAGCTTTGACCGCTACATATTCGGCCACCAGAATATCAGCGATGAAGTCAGTAATATCTTTCAGGCCGCCTCTGAAACCCGGAGTCGCATCCAAAAATTCCATGCCTCACTTTTTGTTATCCGACAGTTTCCTTTTCTTCTCGGACTGCTCTCACTCCTGGTACTTTCGGTAACCGCCTACAAACTTAATGATATATTAGTCGTCGTCGGCCATGTCGGTGAACGCACGGCGCATTATCTTTTCATCGGCCTGGCGGTCCTTCTCGCAATTGCTGTAGTTATCGGCCTAATCTGGATGTTTCTAAGCTACAACCTACGAAAAAAGACCCTTGAATATGAATTTCAATATAAAAAAGAGGTCATCGAAAAAACCGGCCTCATCCTGATCGGTGCTGACCGGGTTATGAACTCGGACGGCCGGGTGCTGTCATTTAACAACTTACGGGAGTTGACCGGCAAGCAGAGCCCCGACAAAGATGTTGATACCGTGATTATAGACCAATCTTAACCGGATGGAGTTCACAAACACAAAAATAAAATTAATTCTGGCTCTGCTGCCGACACTGCTTATCCTGATCTCCTGCGGCCAAACAGTCCCAGTCAGGCCGACAGTTGGAGACATCACGCCGCAGCTGCCAGCCGGCTGCTGGCTCCTGCAACCTGAAACCTATAGGTTCCGCCATAGTGCTAAAATTGAGTATCAGAACAGAGAAGAGCTCTTTGAAGGTTTTATGGAACTTGACCTAAAACAAAACCGGGCCCGCCTGGTAATTTTCACCGCACTGGGCGTAACCCTGCTCAACCTTGAAATCAAACCGCATAGTTTCACTTTTACGGACTCCAATTCCCACAATAAAAGAGAACAACGCTTTGCCGCCGCCGTCGCCGGCTCAGTTCAGAAAATATTTTTCTCACTTAAAAACCACAACGACCCCAAATCACAGCTGCAAATAAATTTACGTGAGACTTCCGGCTCGGCTGAACTTTCCCGAATAAGCGCAAACCAGTCCAATCCCGACTGGATTGTCACTTATTCCAACTATCACAGTTACCCCTGCGGCCGGCTCCCGCAACGTATTTCCCTACAAAATCACCGGCCGGAATTCAAATTAACGCTCTGGCTCCATAAAGCTGACACTAAAGCAAGTGATGCCCAATGATCCGTGACGAAATTGAAAAAACTGCATTGGCAGACATTGATATAAGCAGCCCGGACACCGGCTCGCAGAAATTTTGCCCCGCTGCCGACTTTATCGGTTTCAACGGTCATTTTCCCGACTACCCGATACTCCCGGCAATGCTGCAGATTCTTTTCGGAGTTTTAGTCTCTGAAAAGATTCTGGGGAAAAAGCTGATCTTAAAAAAACTTGATAAAGCAAAATTCATGGTGCAGATCAAACCGGAAGAAACAATTGCCGTAACCAGTAAAATCATACAAACCGCGCCGGACAAACCGGGAACCGGAATAAAAGCAAGGGTCATAATCACAGTTGCCGAAAAAAAGGCCGCATCAATGACACTTCTTCTTGATCCTGCCTGAGTTTTCCGGTGCGCTGCATTTCTTTAGTGCCTTACAGGTTATTTTATGCTACAAAACGCCAATGAAAAAACATCCATTTAAAATATATCCCAACACCCCGCCGCCGCTCTTCTTCTCTGTTTCCAGGCGGGTACGTTTTGAAGAAGTCGATGCTTTGGGTATTGTCTGGCATGGCCGCTATCCAAGTTACTTTGAAGATGTCCGCGAAGCTTTAGGTGACAATTTCGGTATCGGCTACCTCGATTTTTTTCGGGAAAAAGTTGCAGCCCCGCTGCGGCAGCTCCATTTTGACTACTTAAAACCGCTCTCTCTGCGGGAAAACTTCACCATCAAGGCCCAGTTGCACTGGTCCGAAGCGGCCCGCCTCAACTTAACCTACGAAATCATTAATGAACAAGGTGAATTAACCACCTCAGGCTACTCGATTCAGATGATGGTTGACCCCCGAAAACAGACTGTATTAATGGTACCACCACCCTTTTTTCAGGCATTTCTCAATCGCTGGCAAGAGCAGAAACTTAAGTGCTGAAACCAATCATGCGTGAAGTTGTAATTGTCAGGGCTGAAGCGGTATCCGCTCTCGGAGATACACGCTCAGAGACGTGGAAAAGGTTACTGGCAAGAGAGTCAGCGGCCGCGCCCGTAACCCACTTTGACACATCTCCATACTATTGCAAGAGTGCGGCAACAATTGCAGATATTGCCTGTGAAGATACAGATTCCAGTCGGCTATCGTTGCTTTTACAGAAACTATTCAAATCTCTCCCGAACAGACTGCCGAATTCGTGCAAATTGATTGGATCAACCTTGAAAGGGGCGATCGATCAACAGGAAAAAGTCTGGCGCAGATCTGAGATTAGCAACCCCGGCAGCTTGTCCCCGGGGAAATCGCAGCCACTTCCCTGGGAAGCCGCAAAATATATCGCTGATCATTTTTCGTTGAACCAGCCCGGGTTGATCGTAAACGCCGCCTGCGCCTCGTCGACTATCGCTCTAAGCCGGGCCGCCGGCCGAATTGCCGCTGGTTTTGATGACTGCATTCTGGTCTGGGGCGCTGAAATTATCTCCGAATTTGTTTTCGCCGGTTTCGCTTCGATCAAAGCCCTGACTCCAGACTGCTGCCGCCCTTTTGATAAGCTCCGCAACGGCCTGATTCTCGGTGAAGGAGCCGCGGCCCTGCTTCTGATGTCAGCCGAAAAAGCAGAAGAGACCGGTTCTAAACCATTAGCAAGAATTTCCGGCTGGGGGGTCGCAAATGATGCTGTCCACCTCACCGCTCCGGCAGCTGACGGGCACGGTTTATACGAAGCCTGCCATCGAGCTCTACAGCGGGCATCTCTGAAACCTGAAGATATTGCCGCAATCAATGCCCACGGCACGGCCACCATCCATAACGACAAAATGGAGATTGCCGCCTTTACAAAACTTTTTCGTAAAAATAGAAATCAGAAAAAAATCCCGCTCCACTCCATCAAAGGCGCCCTCGGCCATACATTAGGAGCAGCTGGAGCCTTAGAGACCACAATTGCGATCAACTCACTTCAGGAACAACGCCTGCCGCCGACAGTCGGCCTGATTCAGCCTGAAATCGAAATCTGCAATCAGGTTGCCCCGGAAATCCAACCTTTTTCAGGAAAAAACCTGCTCCTGACCAACTCCGGCTTCGGCGGCGTTAATGCGGCCCTGATT
>JAOZKP010000076.1 GCA_029935295.1 bacterium
AAATGTTTATGGATTATAGACAGAAATCTTTTCAAGCTTCATTTCACTTTATGCCTGACTATTCCACATGGTATGGATTGGCAAAGTTGAAGAAAACCATAGTTGAAATGAGAGAAATTGATAAACACATGAGAATGGCTCATAACCACAAAGCTATGACAAAGTAGCAACAGCGACTATTAACCACCCACTCCGGCGCTTAAAACCGTTGGGGTGGGTGAGAATTCCTTAAACTTCATGTTCAAATAAGTGGCACTATGAAACCGAGGAATATTAAAGACAATATTTACTGGATGGGCCCCAGTGGAATCCGCAACAATCCGCCGAGTCGGTTGACCTGCCGGTCAAGTTTCCGGGCATCAGGATAGATACTTTCCAGTTTCCGCCAGAAATCCGGACCGTGATTCTTGATTTGGGTATGCACCAGCTCATGCACCAGAATCAGATCCTTTAATTCATCTGGCAAAAGCGCCAGTTTAATATTGAGGCTGAGATTATTCTTCGCCGAACAGCTGCCCCAGCGGGTTTTCTGGTTGCGGATGGCCACGCGGCTGTAGGCAAAACCGAACTTGGTCGCCAACTCATCCAGCCGTTTGAAAATTCCGGCTGCCGCCGCATCAATATCAAGATTTTTCATCTTTTCGGCATACTCATCCACCATTGAATGAGAATCTTCAATCCGATTTAACTGGCGCTTAATCCACTCCTGCTTACTCAAAACAAAACGCTCAGCATCCCGCAACGAAGCCCGTTTCGGGACCGCCACCCGAACTTCTCCAGTAGATTTAACCGTCAGATTAATCCGGCGGGCCCGCTGACTGGCAACAAACGTAACTGATCCGATCGCAGCCATCTTTTTAACAACCGGTAATTTTTGTGTAGCTGATAAAAAATTTCGCATATTACTCAAAGTTAAGATTGATGTCAGTAAACTTCATCGTGGTGGCCGACATTTACAAGTATTATCTCTTTGTCGATGAAGTAAAATTCAAGTGTGATACGATAGGAGATATTTATTGAAATAGAGTTCAAACTATTTAATTTACCTAGTAATTTATGCATTCTTAAAGAGGGGTGTTGGGGGTTGATTTCTAATATTTCGAGAGTTTTCCGGTATTGTGAGATCAAATCAGGATGCTTCTTTAAAAATTTACGGGCCTTTTTAATATAACTTTCAGTGTAGATGAGTTTATAACTCATTTTGTCACTCGTTCGATATGGTTATTGACGCTTTCACTGACATATCGCCCGGTTTCGTAATCAGCTTTTATTTCACGCAAAGCAGTATCAAGTTCACATTCCCGGAGATAATTGTAATGCTGCATGTCCATAACTACAAATTTCTCCCGTCCCCGAACTGTTATAACCAACTCTTTGTCATTACTTAGATTGCTTTCTATGGCTGAAATGCCTTTGGTTTTGAGCTGGTTTGCAGTTATCGTATTCATATTAACTCCATTATCAACACTATAAAGAGTATTAAAGATAGTACTATTTATAATATTCAGACATTTTGGTCAAGTTTTTATCTAAATTATTTTGTTCAGCCAACCACTTCGCAATTGTGGCATTTACTTCGGGTGAACTTTTATGTATGCTGGAGTTACTAGAGTAATCTGTTCAACCGCTGTTATTGTATAATATTTTGATGATGTTTCTGGCATAATTCAAAAAACAGATTCGTTCTGTAAATTTTGAAATATTCCGTAAAACTGATAAATTACCGGAGAAGATAATGAGCGAAGTAAATACCTGTGTCTGTTTTTCCCACGGCAAGGAGAGCGGCCCCTGGGGAACCAAGATCAAACATATGGCAAAAGTTGCTGAAGATCTTGGTTTTGCGGTGGAGAGTATTGATTATCAGGGGATAAGTGACCCTGATGCGAGGGTCGATAAACTTCTGCACTGGTACTCCGAATTTCCCGGCCGGGTGATTCTGGTCGGCTCCAGTATGGGGGCTTATGTTGCCGCGGCCGCAGCGGAAAAGATGCCGGTTGACGGGCTTTTTCTGCTGGCCCCGGCGGTTTCCATTCCCGGTTTCGGTCAGGTTGCAAACCCGAAGATTAATACCAAAAAATCAGCAATTATTCACGGCTGGCAAGATGAAGTAATCCCGGTATCGTTAATCATTGATTTCGCCCGCAAACAGAATATAACTCTGCACCTTCTGCCGGGAGATCACAGTCTGATCGGCGTTCTGCCATCAGTCCTTGAAATATTTTCGACTTTTCTGAAGATTTAGAGATTTTGTCAGGAGAAAATTATGCTTGGAGCAATCACCGGTGATATCATCAGATCGCCAGATATATTGTAAATGTGTCAATAGGAAGTAGATTCGTGCAGGTATTTTATCCACTGGGAGAAAAATTCGGTTCGGTGACCGCGCCAGCGATTAACCGGCAGTTCTACATCAAAATTTTTAGGCGGATCAACGTCTGGACGCGCCAGTTTTCGGTCGCGCAAACTCTCCTCTACCAAGCGGCGGCTGGGATATTCAGGATGGCCGAGATGCATCAAAAACCGGTGGTCTGGGGTCTCAAAAATTGTGTAACCAATCTCTTCACTATATGCCAGAAGATTGACATTACCTTTCTCACGTTCCAACTCAATCACATTGTCGGTAATTCCAGCAAAACGACTCTGAGGGCACCAGAAACGATCGTCAATTTCCCCGGTAATCCGGTGCTGACGGTCAAGGTTAACTGATTCAAAAACTCCGAACAATTTCTTGGGATAGATCTCAATGGGAATCCCGATGGTCTTGGCCAGAGCTAGTCCTCCCCAACAAATTCCCAATGTCGATGAAATATTGTGAGTTGCATATTTGAGAATTCTTTTTATTTCACTCCAGTAGTTGATCTCTTCAAACGGGATGTTTTCAACTGGAGCCCCGGTCAGAATTAACCCATCAAGATGCTGATTATGAATTGCCTCTTCAAAAGTACAATAGAGGTTGTCAATATGGGTTTGATTACTACTTGAATAATTATGATTTTCCAAACGAATCCAGACTGGCTCAATCTGCATAATTGAGCGGCCCAGAGGATGCATCAGATTGAATTCGTAGGTCTCGGCTTTAGGCATAATATTGAGAATTCCAATCCGCAAAGCCCGGATATCCTCTTTTAGAGCTTCACCCTTGGTTTTGCACTGAACCCGGGCTTGCTCTAAGGCCGTCCGGGCATGATAGTCATTTGATATGACAATTGTCATACGTCAATCTCCATTAACACTTTTTTTAATGGCCTGTTCCAGATCTGCAATAATATCATCTATATGCTCAATCCCAATTGACAGACGGATTAATTCCTGATCTACGCCAGCCCGGTTCTGCTCTTTCTCAGACAATTGTGAATGCGTTGTTCCCGCCGGATGAATAGCAAGACTTTTTGCATCTCCAACATTGGCTAGATGTGAAAAGAGGGATAAGCTGTCAATAAACTTTTCTCCAGCTAATTTACCACCCTTAATTCCGAAAACCACCACACCTCCAAAACCATTACGCAACAGTTCAACCGCATTCTGATGGGTTGGGTGGCTTTTAAGGCCGGGATAACGCACCCAGTCGACCAACGGATTAGATTCCAGGTATTCAGCCACATTCAGAGCATTTTCACAATGGCGCTGCATTCTAAGCGGCAGGGTCTCAATTCCCTGCATAAATATCCACGCATTATCCGGACTTAGACAAGCACCAAGATTGCGTAGAGCAACAAGTCTCATTCTGAGAATAAAAGCAAGATGGTTCTGATCACCAAGATCGGTCGAAAATTTTAGTCCTTGATATGAATTGTCTGGAGTATTGTAAAGACTAAAACGCTCATCCTGCCAGTTAAAATTGCCGCCATCGACGACAATCCCGCCAATACCCGCACCGTGCCCGCCCAACCATTTTGTCAGAGAGTGAATGACAATATCGGCACCATATTCAAGTGGACGACAGAGATACGGAGTTGTAAAGGTCGAATCAACGACCAAAGGCAGCTTGTTTGTCCTGGCAATTTCTGCGACTGCAACCAGATTGACGACATCAAGTTTCGGATTACCTATACTTTCAATAAATATCATCCGGGTTTTGGTGTTAATTGCGGCCTCAATTGAGGCACAATCCAAAGGGTCAACAAAACGAACCCGGATCCCGAATTGGGGCAGAATATTATTAAACATCGTGTAAGTGCCGCCATAGACATTCCGGGCAGCAACCACCTCATCTCCTTGTCGGCAAATATTAATCACCGTATAAAAGACGGCGGATGTACCTGAGGCCAGGGCCAGAGCACCGGCACCCCCTTCAAGGGCAGCCAGGCGCTCTTCAAGAACACTTTGGGTAGGATTCATCATGCGGCTGTAAATATTGCCGGGCTCACGTAAAGCAAAGAGATCTGCAGCATGTTCACTATTTTTAAAAAGATACGAACTGGTTCGGTGCAATGGCGTTGCCCGTGCGTAAGTTTCATCTATGACAGCCCCGGCATGCAGAACCTGGGTCTCAAATTTATGCTCTGATACTAACATTTCATCACCTTCAGTCTAAAGTCCATTTTATTCGCGATCAAGCAGATCCTGGATTGTTGTATTGCGTAATATTTTTTTACTGGCAACATACAATTGTTGCCAAACTGTGCGAGTTACGCATTGCGAAACTCGTTCGCACGAAATTGGATTTACCAGGCAATTGACAGGCTCCAAAGGGCCTTCCAACACTTTAAAAATCTCAAACAGATCAATCTCTCCAGGAGCCCGCGCCAGACTAAAACCACCTCGAGCTCCACGCACACTGGTAATCAAATTACTTTTTTTCAATAGTAGAAGAATATTTTCAAGATAGGAGAGTGAAATTGATTGCCGACATGCAATTTCTCGTCTGGTAACTGGTTGTTTACCATACTGGTGTGCAATCTCCAGCATAGCTCGAATACCATAACGACAACCGGTAGACATTTTCATCTCCACACTCCTTAAAAACTATTGTTTATTACTTTTGTAAACATATATAACCTAACAATAATTGTCAACTATTATTTCAAGTATATTTTGTCAATGCCAACAACCTATGTAAAGTTAACGCCAAAGGCGTTGCCTGTGCGTAAGTTTCATCTATGACAGCCCCGGCATGCAGAACTTGGGTCTCAAATTTATGCTCTGAGCTAAGCAAAGTCCGCCGTTGTTCGCTGTTAATTCATGGTGTAAACAATAAGTATTTTTTTCACATACTCCTCCGATAATATCGGATAAAGCCTTAATTCCAAAAGGTTAGAAGAACCAAAAGCTCCCAGTGATCGATGATTACAAGGTATAATGTATAATATATTTATACGTTTAGATGAAATAAAGCACATCACTATTTCCCTAATGTCTACATAAATACATATAAAATCAATAGGTTACGCATGCAAATGGAATTTATTACTATGTTGGCACGCTCTATGCGATCAAATAAACTGTATAAAGAATATAATGTGAAATATACAATCCAATAAATCTTAAAAATATACGGAGGTAGGAAAATGAAAAATACATTACGTATCGTCGCACTGATGACCATCATGTATGCAAATACGGCTTTTGCCGCGACTGGCACCAATGGTAGTGAATTCGGTCTCGTCGGATGGATGTTTATCGGATTTTTAGCTCTTATCGTTACTTTACAGTTTGTACCCGCCCTGATAATGCTAGGTTCCATGATTGTAGGTGTTTTTGAAAAGAAGGTGGCTCACTAAGGAAGTTTAGAACATCTGAAAAACCAATATACGCATGGTTGCGCATGGTTGGCAATATTTAGATAATAATGACAAAAAAAGGGAGAATTTATTATGAAAACGGCTATCTTGTCAATCTATTTAGTTCTTGCAGTTATCAGCCCGGCATTTGCCGCAGATACAGTAGTTTATAAGAGCGGAATTCTCGTCAGCGTCTTTGTCGGTATTTGTGCTCTGATCGTTATCGCCCAACTGGTTCCGGCTCTTATGTTGGTAGCGGGATTCATTAAGGGATTGGTGGTATCAAAAACCCCGGCAACCGAATCCACGCACTAAGAAATTTACACGATAGGGTTACCCCTTGAGGGGACTTCCCTCGAAACGTAAAAAATCAAAGATATCTCAAATAAATGTCATTTCGGCAACAACCGGGGTGACATTTTTTTGCTTAAGGTTTTTCTAGGACTGTATATTATATATGGTTGACAAAATTAACTTAAGGGTTATACTGGTTAGTGAATATATGAACTTGAACCTTAAAATAGTTGTCTGATAAAAATTGAAAACTTTTTCTGTTTTAATTATCGACGATGAATGCGCCATTCGCAGTGGCATCAGTGTGTCCTTAAGTGAAGCCGGCTATTTAGTTGAGAGTTGTGCGACTGGAAGGGATGGGCTGAATCGGGCCTTAAATGGTAATTACGATTTAATCCTGCTCGATATCAAATTGCCTGATATCAACGGTATGGAGATCCTCAAAACCATCCGCCAAAAACAGCTGGACACTTATGTGATTATAATGACCGGTTTTGCTAGTGTTCAGAATGCGGTGGAAGCGTTAAAGCTCGGAGCCTATGATTATCTTTCCAAACCTTTCAGCAGCGACGAATTAATTATTGTCGTCAATAAAGCAATCGAACATAAAACTCTTAAAGACGACAATTTGACCCTGCGCCGACAACTTTACCAGAAGTACGACTTTAATAAAATTGTCGGTGACCATCCTCTGATTAAAGAGATATTTGCCGCCATCAGCAAGGTGGCTCCTACCGATAGCACAGTTCTTCTCGACGGTGAAAGCGGAACCGGCAAAGAAATTTTTGCCGGTTATATTCATACCTTGAGTCGACGGGCTTCGCGCCAGTTCATCATTACCGATTGCAACACTTTCTCAGACAGTCTTTTGGAAAGTGAATTGTTCGGACACGTTAAAGGAGCCTTTACAGGAGCTATCCAGAATAAATCCGGTATCTTTGAGACCGCTAATGATGGAACCCTTTTTCTTGATGAGATCGCCAATTTGAGCCTCGAAATTCAAGGAAAACTATTACGCGTCATGGAAAACCATGAATATAAGCCGGTAGGGGGGAACCAGGTCAAAAAATCGGATGTCCGCATTATTGCAGCAACCAATCGGGATTTACAGACAATGGTCGAAAATGGGGAGTTCCGGCCGGATCTTTTTTACCGTATGAATGTTTTTCCAATTTTTCTGCCGCCGTTGCGTGAAAGAAGAAGCGACATTCCCAAACTGGCTTACCACTTTTTGCGCTTAGCCTGCAAAAATACTGGAAAAAAAGTTGATGGCTTTTCTGATGACGCCATGGAGATGATGGTCAACCACGACTGGCCCGGCAATATCCGTCAGCTTAAAAATGTGGTTGAACGTCTTGTGATCATGTCGGATCAGGCTGTGGTTAACTATAACTGCCTACAAAACCATTTTGAAATAAACCGGCATTCGGAAAAAGGTTCGGTGCCCAGCACTCTGGCAGAACTAAAATCTTTCAAACGCGATCTTTTGAGAAAAGAATATGACAAGGTTGAAAAGGCATTTTTGCAAAAAGCATTAACGGCTGAAAATGGTAATATCTCTCGTTCATCTCTTAGGGTAGGCATGCAAAGATCCAATTTTTCCACCCTCTTGAAAAAACATCACCTTTCAATCACTACCAACCAGAACCCTGCTCTGACCGTAACTAAATAGCGCCAATCTATTTAAGTCTACTGACCTGCTGTATATCGTCGACCTTATATTGTATATTTTATTATACTGCCATTTTGAAGAGTATTCAGCTACAAAACATTCTATTTTAAAATTTTGTATATATAATTTTTTATACGATTTCGTGGGTTATGAAAACTATCAGGATTTTGTTATAAATATGTAACTATCTGTTATTACAGTTAAATATTTATAAAGTAGAGTGTTTGTTACGGTTGGCACAAGTGATGCAAAGTACATCCTCAAGAAGTAATCGCAAATTTTTTAATAAGAAGGAGGGCGTATCATGGCACAAGCACAATTTAACCAGGGCGGCCCGAATGAAGTTCATCCGCATATTCTCGTAATGGAAGATGACCGCAATGTCGCTAAAGGGCTTGAAATGGCATTAACCGAAGAGGGATACGGCGTTTATATCGCCGGTACCGGTAAGATGGCAATGAGTGCTTTCAGGGATGAACATTTCGATCTCCTGATTGCGGATCTGCGCTTACCCGATATCAATGGCATGGAGGTTATTCGCCAGGTAAAAGATCTTAAGCCAAAAACCGAAGTTATCGCTATCACCGGCTATCCGACTACAGCCATAGCTGTGGAGGCAATGAAGCTTAAAGTTAACGATTTTCTCCCCAAACCATTTAATGAAGATCAAATTAAGGCAGCGGTCAGTAAAGCTCTTGATACTCGTAAAGAGAGGCCAACTGTGACAGCAGCAAAATCCGAAGAGGAGAAGCTGATTCAAAAGAGAGAGGTTACAGAGGTTCTAAACCGGACTGCTGATGATAGCAAATTTTGGCTAAGCCTGATGGAAAACGGTTCTGAAGCGCTTAAAACTTATACTCTTTCAAGTGAAGCCAAAGCTGCAATCCTGTCGGGAGACCTGAGATGGATTAACAAAAATATCGGTGAACTGACACAGAAGCAGTTGATGTTTATTTACAAACGGCTTGAAAGCGAAGCCTGGTAGGTTTAAGTTGAGTGCATGCCATTTATGGGTGAGTTGTAAAAAGAGTCAAAAAATAGATGGCATGCCTTAATTATTATTTGTAACAGGGGCGCGGATGGATTCTGCAGACGTTTATAAAAATTATTTTAGTGTTTTTAGAGATATTATCCGTGAGATGCATTCTCACAAGGATATTGATGATGTCCTTAGTATGGGGGTCAGAAAAACGGCTGGAGTTTTACAAGCCCAAGGTGCTGCAGTTCAACTTTTTGACCAATCGAGCCAAAAATTTGAACTGCGCGCCGCTTGGGGGATGGATGAATGCTATTTTAGTAACGGATTGGAAACCAGCAAAAGATTACAACAGCTCGTCCACAAGAATGAAAAAAGTCATTTTATCAGAGACATTCACAACGCCTCGGAGCTTACCTCAGCGCAGCAAGCCTGGGATGCAGGCATTCGCCTGATTCTGGAACTCCCATTAGCTTTAGATACCCAGGTTTTGGGAGTAATGCGCATCTTCCTGACTAAAGAACGACAATTTTCCAATGATGAACTCGATTTTGTTCTGACCGTTTCGGAGCAGTTTGCTTGCGTTGTTGGTCGAGTACAATGCATCGAAATTATAGAGGCCCAGTATGATCATCTGGCCAAATATACTGAAAAGATGTCGTCTTTAGGTCGTATGGCGGCCGGGATCGCTCATGAGATCAACAATCCTCTGGCCGGTATCCTGCTCTACAGTTCCAATCTGATTAAAAAAGTCCCCGACATGAGCCCACTAAAAGAAGGGCTGGATATTATCATGAGTGAAACGACGCGTTGTAAAGGTATTATTCAGGGCCTTCTTGAGTTTGCACGTGACCGGGAGCCGGAAAAAGTGGTCACCGACATCAACCTTATCGTAAAAAAATCGTTACAAATCCTGAAAAATGAATTTCACATTCGCCACATCATCGTCGAGCAGGATTTAGGTGATTCAATGCTGGTTTTCCTGGATGAAAACCAGATCGAACAGGTTCTGGTCAACATTTTTCTCAATGCCATCCAAGCCATCGATAAAAACGGAACCATCTCAATTAAGACCAGTACTAATAATAAACGGGACGAGTTGAAAATTGAAATCAGCGATAGCGGCTGCGGTATTGACAACAATCAGATCGACAAAATTTTTGATCCTTTTTTCTCCACCAAAGCCAAGGGTACCGGGTTGGGGCTGGCTGTAAGTTACGGTATCATCAACAACCACCAGGGTAATATCAGAGTTGACAGTCAACCAGGGCAAGGCACCAGCTTTACCATAACTCTACCGCTTCTGAGCCAAGTGGCAGAGAAGCAAGACCGCAGGTTTTAAGATGAAACCATTAAAAATACTCATCATTGATGATGAAGAAGTCATCTGCAATGCCTGCCACCTCATTCTCTCCGAAAGAGGACATTTTGTAGAACGCAAAACTGACGGTGCAAGCGGACTTAGAGCCCTGCAGTCCAACAACTATGATGTAATCCTCCTCGATATGATGCTGCCCGATATGGAGGGTATGGAGATATTGAAGATAATCAAGCAAAAATCAGTTCAAGCCGGCGTCATCGTCATAACCGGCTACTCAACCGTTAAAAATGCATTAAAGGCTATGAAACTAGGGGCTGCAGACTATCTTTCCAAACCTTTTAGCGAAGATGAGCTACTGGCTTCTATCGATAAGGTCAGTTCTGACTGACAACCATGATTTATTAGCCTTGATGGCTTCGTGAAAACAATTTTCGGAGTTTTATTATGTGGTTTAAATTACTTCTCTACACCTCCCTGATTATTTTCAGTTTAGGATCTTTTTACAAAGTTTTTTCCTGGTTTGGAAGTAATCCAGTTTTTAAAACGACGAATTCAACCTTTTTCATACGACTGTCCACCGCTCTTAAGGGGATTTTAACAATAATTTTCAGTGCAAAGGTTTTTACCCTGCTGAAAATTTTTATCGCTGACATTATATTTCAGGTCAGGACGTTAAAAGAGGATCCCTGGCGCTGGCTCATGCATATCCTCATCTATTGGGGGTTCATGCTGCTTGTCCTGATGCACGCCTTAGATGAGTTGATTACACAAGGATTGTTCAGCGACTACTATTCGACTTTAAACCCCTATCTTTTTTTAAGAGATTTTTTTGGCTTCATGGTTATAATTGGCCTGGGAATGGCAGTCTGTCGCCGTATAATTGGCAAGCATCCCCGCTTAAAATCAAACCGTATGGATTATTACGCGATCATTATTGTTGCGCTTATTATTGTTTCGGGAATCTTTCTGGAAGGTTTAAAAATATCATCCTTCAGTGAATTTCAAAGGATG
>JAOZKP010000077.1:0-5368 GCA_029935295.1 bacterium
CATACTTGACATTTGCGTTTCCCAGCAACATGTAAAGTTTGACCTCAGTTACGGATAAATGACTGCCGGGTTTTAAAACCCGATACAGGAATTTAAACGGAACGAGGGGCGAAGCCTAAGCCCGCACCCTCTCGGTTTTCTTGGCGCCTTTTGCAGCCAAGGAGATAATCCGTCTTGACGGGAAACCTTAACTAAATTCTTGAATTTCAAGAAAAAACACAACTCAGAAAGTTGAGTTTACATTAATATATCATGGATTTAGAACCGGAAATTATTGCCCTGTTTTCACAGGGACTTGACAGTATTTTAGCTATCAAAATTATTCAGCAGCAGGGTCTTAAGATCCGGGCACTGAAATTTATCACCCCTTTCTTCGGCTCCGAAATTAAAGACCGGGAAGCGGAATATTGCCGGGAAATCAAAGAAAGTTATGACATTGATCTTGAGATTATTGATCTGACGAATGACTACCTGAAAATGCTGGCCGCCCCCGAATATGGCTACGGCAAAAACTTCAACCCCTGTCTTGACTGCAAGATAATGATGCTTACCCGGGCCCGGATCCGGGCGGAAGAGTTAAACGTAAAAGCCATCATTACCGGTGAGGTGGTCGGCCAACGGCCTTTTTCACAACGCCGGGACACAATGCGCCGGATTGAAAAACTGAGTCAAACTGAAGGCCTGCTGCTGCGACCGCTGAGTGCCAAACTCTTAACCCCGACCCGGGCGGAAGAAACCGGTCTAATTGACCGGGACAAACTTTTCGATTTAAGCGGCCGCGGCCGCAAGCCGCAGATGGCACTGGCGGAAAAGTTTGGCATTAAAAACTACCCGACTCCGGCCGGCGGCTGTCTGCTGACCGATCCGGGATTTGGCAAACGCGTCAAAACACTTTACGAAAATGAACAGATCCCGACAGCTGTTGACCTTGAGCTGTTGAAATTCGGGCGCTTTTATCCACTTGAAAACAGGAATGAATTTATCATTGTCGGTCGCCACCGCCTCGACAATCAGGCCCTGCTTAGCATTGCCACCGGCAACTATTATATCCTTCAGCTGGCGGAGATGGCCGGCCCGGTAGCCGTACTCAAAGGCCCGGAAACCGAACTCTCGGCCGCCGCTAAAAAACTCTGTCAACACAGCAAGGCCAAAACCCTGCATGAGGCTAAAATCAAATGGCGCAAGGGTAGCAAAAACGGCACATTCACCGCGATAAATCAGGATACCTCTCCGCAATCTGAGCCGAAGACAGAAAACCATGACAACTGAAAAATCGACCCCGGAAAAACAGAAATTAACGCCGATGTTGCGGCAATATCTCGCGGTCAAAGATAAGCATCGCGACAAGCTGCTGCTTTTCCGGATGGGTGATTTTTATGAGATCTTCTTTGAAGATGCCGCAATCGCGGCAAAAACCCTGAAAATCACCCTGACCAGCCGCAATAAAAAAAATGACAACGCCATCCCGATGTGCGGTTTCCCCCATCATTCCGCCACCGGCTACATTGCCACGCTGGTCAAGGCTGGCCATAAAGTCGTAGTCTGTGACCAGGTTGAAGACCCGAAACAGGCTAAAGGGCTGGTGCGCCGTGAAGTAACTAAGATCGTCACACCCGGGGTCAACCTTGAGAGTGACAGTCTGGCGCCGGACAACGATAATTTTCTCGCTGCAATCACCTTCAGCCCGAAAAAAGATCTTCTTTTCGGCCTCAGTCTGCTTGATGTCAGCACCGGCAAATTCAAAGTCACAGAACTCTTCGATTTTGAAGCACTGCTGGATGAACTCGGCCGTAGCGATCCCACTGAAATCCTTTTACCCGCCCCGACCAACAGCCGTGAGGATGATTGGCAGCGTGAATTAAAAGAGCAGTTCAGCAAGGTTCATTTCACGCTACGTTTAAAAGGCGATGCCCTCTCTTCCACCCAAAACCTGGAACTTCTCTGTCAACATTTCGGAACAATCAGCATTGATGGTTTCGGCGGCCAGCACCTGACCTTGGGTGTTGCCGCCGCCGGTGCCGCCTTAGCTTACGCCAAAGAGACCCAGAACCAGGCAGCCTTAAACCATATTCAGTCTTTGACGGTCTATCAGCCAACTCATTTCATGCAGATTGACCGCAATGTTATCATTAATCTCGAACTTCTCTGCACAATTCAGGAACGCAGTAAAACCGGCAGCCTGCTCGGCGTACTTGACCGCTGTCAAACCAGCATGGGTTCGCGCCAACTGAAAGAGTGGCTCCTTTTCCCGCTGCTTGATCAAAAACTTATTGAGCAACGTCTGGATGCAGTCGAGATTCTGCTTGAGGAAAAACGCTGCCGCCTGGAACTTATGCGGCACCTGAAAAAACTCTACGATCTCGACCGGCTCGCTGGCCGGCTGGCGGCGGGCCGGGCCACCGGACGTGATCTTTTAAGCCTCAGGGATTCTCTCCAGCTGATTCCGGAGATAAAAACCCTGATCGGCAGCCTGCCGCTGCAGCCGGTTCTGATCAATCACGCCCTCGCGGGCCTGCATGAACTAAAAGAGCTGGCCGCAAAAATCACCGAAACCCTGATTGATGACCAGCCGATCTTAATTACTGAAGGCCGGATTATCCGTGACGGCATTGATGAACAGCTTGATGAACTCCGAACAATCAGCAAAAGCGGAAAACAGTGGCTGATCGAATTTGAGCAACAGGAGAAGGAAAGAACCGGCATCAACGGCCTTAAAGTTCGTTATAATCGGGTTTTCGGCTACTATATCGAGATCACCAAAAGAAATCTGGAACAGGTTCCGGAAGAGTATGTAAGACGCCAGACCTTAACCAATGCCGATCGTTTTATAACTGAAACCCTGAAAGAGTATGAAGAGAAAATATTGGGGGCGCAGGAGAAGATCAATGCGATCGAGCACCGACTTTTTCTGGATTTGCGGGATGAGGCCTGCTTAAAACTTAAAGAGATACGCGAGTCCGCCCTGCGCCTGACCCTGTTTGATGTTTTAAGCGCTCTGGCTGAGGTCGCTGATGAACAGCACTACTGCCGGCCGGAGATTATCACCGATCAACAGCTACTGGAAATTGAAGAGGGCCGGCATCCGGTCATCGAAACTTTAGCTGAAAATTTTGTTCCCAACCACACATCACTAAATGATGACAAAGAGCAGCTGTGGATCATTACGGGCCCGAATATGTCCGGGAAATCGACCTTTATGCGACAGAACGGCCTCTTTGCCCTGATGGCGCAGATGGGCTCTTTTATTCCCGCGACAAAGGCCAGTTTAAGCATCTTCGACCATATTTTTACCCGCGTCGGCGCCTCCGATAATTTAAGCCGCGGACTTTCAACCTTCATGGTTGAAATGACAGAAACAGCCCGTATTCTCCATCAGGCGAGCAGTAAAAGTCTGGTTATCTTAGACGAGATCGGACGCGGCACCAGCACATTTGACGGCCTGAGTCTGGCCTGGGCGATCGCGGAAGAGATTCACGACAATGCTGGTAGTCTGACTCTTTTCGCAACCCACTACCATGAATTGACTGAACTTGAACTGATAAAACCGCGAATTGCCAACTACAATGTTGCTGTCCAGCAGCGGGATGACGGCATCACTTTTCTCCGGCGAATAATTAAAGGAGCGACCAATCACAGTTACGGAATTGAGGTCGCAAAACTGGCGGGCATCCCGCAGCCGGTTTTAGACAGAGCCCGAAACATTCTCGAGAATCTGGAAGCGGCCGAAATCTCCGGCGGTGAAAATCTGCGAATGACGGGGAAAAGTGTTTTGAGCAGCCGAACTGACGGTCAGAAAAGCGGCTACCTTCCTCTGCTTGAACCAGCCGCGGAGTTAGAGAAAGAGAGTTTAGAAGGGAAATTCAAGGAGATCAATAAGCTCATAAAAAAACAGGACCTCAACCGGACAACTCCGATCAAGGCCCTGACTATCCTCGAAAAACTGCAAAAACTTATTAACGGATAAATACCGTACCGACCGACTTAAACCAACGAGTTCCGGTGTTCCTGTTCCTGAACAGCCAGTTCGGCGAAGTTAGTTTTCTTGAGGCTCGCAATCAGATCTTCCTGAACCTTGGCCAGCTCTTTGCGAATCCCGCAAAAACCCATACGATCACAAGCGTTATAACCGTCAAGACAGAGATTAAGCTTGATATCACCTTCAACCGCTTCAATGACATCGCATAAAGTTACTGTTTCAGGTTTTCTCGCCATTGAATAGCCGCCCTTTTTACCGCGATGCGAGATAACAATTCCAGCCCGGCTTAAACTCTGAAAAATCCGCGCCAGAAAACCAACCGGGACATCCATCTCCCGGGCAACCTCAGGAATCACGACAATTGAACCCTCATCCTGCATAGACATATAAACAACACCGCGAATTGCATAGTCTGACGCTCTGGTTAATTTCATTCAACAACCCATCCTGAGTCTAAATATTAAAATTAATAATCATTGAACAGCATAAACATTATTAAATATATCATGTTTATCCAACAGCTGTCAAGAATCTTATCAGACTTATTTTCCACTATTCATATCATATAAGAATTTCAGACCCTTAAGGGTTAAGAAGTCATCGACATCGTCAATGATATCAGTCTCCCGATCAACTATTTTAGCCAACCCACCGGTAGCAACTACCAGAAGATCACTTTTAAGTTCATCTTTAATTTTGGCAATCAAACCTTCCACCAGAGATAAATAACCATAAACGATACCGGACTGCATACAATGAACTGTGTTCTTACCGACAACTTCTTTCGGGCGCCGGAGTTCGACCCGGGGCAGTTTTGAAGCCCGGGAGCAGAGAGCCTCCATTGAGATATTCATCCCCGGAGCAATAACCCCACCCAGATACTCACCCTTCTCTGAAACACAGTCAAAAGTCGTAGCCGTACCAAAATCGATTATAACCATCGCTTTCTTATAAATCCTGTACGCAGCCACCGCATTGACAATCCGATCCGCACCGACCTCCCGTGGATTATCTAAAAGAATCGGCAGTCCGGTTTTAATTCCGGGACCAACCACAAACGGCCGGAAGTGAAAATATTTATTTGCCAAACCCAAAAGTTCATCCAGCACCGAAGGCACGACACAGGAGATCATCATCCCGTTAACCTCCTGCCGGCCGGCCCCGACCGAACGTAAAAATTCCTGCACGAGAATAATATACTCATCCCGTGTCCGCTCCGTAGAAGTTGAAATCCGCCAGTTGTCAAGCAGATCATCACCCCGATAAAGCCCTAAAACAGAATGTGTATTTCCAACATCAATTACTACCAGCATTTTGAAAGTCCTAATGCGGGAATTAGTTCCGCAACCCAAAGGGCCTTTACGGCCCGCAAATAAGTACTCTTATCAGAGC
>JAOZKP010000077.1:5468-10949 GCA_029935295.1 bacterium
TTTTTTACCAGCCAGGCTTCACCGGCATTAAATGAGACCCGACAACCATCATTTGTGGTTGCCAACAGACAACCGTTTTTATCTATCGCCCGAGCCCGACATTTAATCTTTTCGGCCCCGGAATCAACAACTATATCTTTATTGGCAAGGTAAAAATTACTATTAACTAAATCACCGATTGTACCACTCAGCCCTTCACAATAAAAAATTTCCGTTAAAGACTTAAACTCTTTGAGATATTTTTGCAACAAAAGAGAAAGGTCATAAGTCTTGTGAGATTCACACTTTAAAGAGGTTACCTGCGACTGCAAAGCCAAAGGAAAATCTGCAATCAATGAGTTAACATTCAGTCCAATTCCAATAATCACAAATTCCGCATAGTTTGAACCGGGCTTCATCTCGGACAAAATTCCCGCCAGTTTCAAGCCCCGGCAATAGAGATCATTCGGCCATTTAATACTTAAATCCGGACACTCACTCGCGAGCGCCCGCCATAAGGCCGCCGCCGCCACCAATGAAAATTGCGGCACTTTTTCAAGCTCAATCCGGGGTCGCAAAAGTAGAGAAAAGTAAAGATTCAATCCTGCAGGTGAGTGCCATTGCCGACCCCGGCGACCGCGGCCGGCAAGCTGCTGATCCGCAACCACCACCGTTCCCTGAGGGGCCCCGGCTTCAGCCTGCTGCCAGAGATAGCGGCTGGTTGAATCAAGGCTTGAAAATGATAAAACTTTACTCCCCCAGGGAGTCACAAAAGGCTCTATCACGAAACCAGATCAAGAGAGATATCGATCGCCGGAGCCGAATGGGTCAGAGCCCCGACTGAGATAAAATCGACCCCGCAGGCGGCAACCTGAGCAACATTCTCCAAAATGATTCCACCTGAAGCCTCAAGTTTAATCGCCGGATATTCGTCCCGAACAAAGCTTACAGATTCACGCAGCAGATCTTCACTCATATTATCAAGGAGAATAATTTCAGCTCCAGCCCGAGCCGCCTCTTTTACTTCCTTCATATCAGCGGCTTCAACTTCAATTTTCAAACCGTGTGGCGCCATTGCCAAAGCGTGACTTACGGCATCAGTCACCGTACCGGCAGCCCGAATATGGTTATCTTTAATCAGAATCCCGTCAAACAGACCGTGCCGGTGATTACGGGCACCCCCGACCTGAACCGCATATTTTTCGAGTGAACGCCAACCCGGAGTCGTTTTGCGGGTATCAACAATCTCAGCACTGTACGCTTCAACTTCGGCAACGAAACGGGCAGTTAAAGTTGCAATTCCGCAAAGCCGCTGAACAAAATTCAAAGCCACCCTTTCCGCCATCAGGATAGAGATCACATTGCCGGATACCGCCATCAAAGGATCACCGGCCTGCACCCGGTCACCATCTGTCACCTGAGCTTCTATCTTTAACGATGAATCAAGGGTACGAAAGACCAGCCCCAAAACCTGCATCCCGGAGGCAACACACTCCTGCTTCGCCTTAATCAAAGCCCGAGAAACCGTTCCCGGCGGCACCGTTGACAAAGTTGTCACATCACCGGAACCTAAATCCTCTTCCAGAGCCATCTTGATCAATTTCTCAGTCGCAAACATAAGTTCTCCTTAAATTCGGCAGAAATAAAACCATACACGCTATCCCACAAGGGTATCTCTAAAAATTAGAATTTTTGTTCGAGTGCAAGGCGGACGAGGATTTTAACCGGAGGAATATATTGAATATTTCGAGGATTAAAATTTGAGTCCAACGCCGCAATCGGGCAAAAAGGCAATTTTTAGAGGCGCCCATAAAAAACGCGCCTATATCATAAATTATAATATTAAAGCAATCAGCTTTAAGGTAAATTTTTTGTAACTGTTCAGCGTGCCACCATAAAGCTATAACAAATGGTGTCGACCTTTGCTTCGCTCTCATAAACGGGGTCACACCCCAAGAGTGCTTGCTCGCTATGCTCCCAGCGAAGCCTGGCGGTGCTGACGCACCTTGTACCAGCAATGACCCCAATCTTGACAATTCATGAGAGATAGCTGAATAGTTACCTTGATTTTTCAATTCAGTTCAACTAATTATACAACATGGAATAACTATACAAATTATTTTTATGAGGTCATAATTTTACAGATGGAAAACTTTTCCCGCAAAGCCAAACTGTTAAAACCATTTATGGCAATGGATATTCTTGAACGGGCCCAGGAGCTGGAAAGGGAGGGCCGTTCGATTATCCATCTTTCGGTCGGCGAACCTGACTTTCCCACCCCGAAAGCGATAAAAGAGAGCGCTATCAAAGCGATGACCGCTGACAAAACCCATTACACGCACAGCCTCGGGGTCTTTGCTCTGCGCCAGACCATCTGCGACTACTACCGCAAACGCTACCAGGTAAAAATCAATCCGAACCAGATACTGGTCACCTCCGGCACATCTCCAGCCTTGATGCTGGCATGTGCGGCTCTGTTAAATCCCGGAGACCGGGTCATGCTGAGTGATCCCGGTTATGCCTGTTATGTAAATTTCATCTCCTACTGTGACGGCACACCCCAGTTAATCAAAGTTCACGAAGATAACGGCTTTCAATACGACCCCCAGATCATCAAAGATAATATTACCCCTGACACCAAAGCTATCCTGATAAACTCACCGGCTAATCCGACCGGAAATCTCCTCGAAAAAGGGCGGATGCAGGAAATTGCAGAATGCGGCGTTACTATTTTGTCGGATGAGATTTATCACGGATTAGTATACGCAGGCAGTGAACACTCAATTCTGGAATTTACGGACAATGCATTTGTTTTTAACGGCTTTTCAAAACTTTATGCGATGACCGGCTGGCGCTTAGGATACCTGATTGCCCCGCCCAGATACATACGGGTGCTGCAGACCCTGCAGCAGAACTTTATGATCTCAGCCAGTCATTTCGGCCAGGAAGCTGCAATCACGGCCCTGACCTCGGAAGAGGTCGTAAAAGATCTTGAAAAAATGCGCAATATCTACGATGAACGCCGACAATTCACTTTGAAACGGGTTCGGGAAATCGGTTTAGAGGTTGCAGTCGAACCGACCGGAGCTTTCTACATCTTCGCCAATGCCAAAAAATTCACCGATGACTCCTACAATTTCGCCTTTGAGATCCTTGAAAAAGCTGGGGTTGGCGTCACTCCAGGAATTGATTTCGGCAAAAACGGCGAAGGTTATCTACGCTTCTCATACGCCAACTCTCTGGAAAATATCGCCGAAGGAATGAACCGTCTGGAAGAGTTCCTGCGAGCTCACAAAAGATAAAAAAACTCAGGGGTGATGTGGCAAAGGAAAGGCTAAAAGATATGTCTTTCCTGAGAGTTTCAGCAAATCATCGCCCCGTTTAACCATCGCACAGACCAGTTCACCGTTAATTACCTGGATTCCCTGCAGCGGACCATCGATAGTCCCGGTAACCTTGCGCACAGTAAAACCCTGGCCGTTGTGTTTGAGCATCTTGACCTGACCTTTACTGAGAAAGCCGTAATCTCCCAGAGATGTTGACATATCCGATTCGTTATCACTCAAAAAAAGCTCGGGAATACCATCGCCATCGATATCATGAACCCGTAGAGGTGAACTAATCTGGCGTTTCTCAGTGTAACTGACCTTCTCCGTACCAACTTCATACTGAACATCCTGCAATGACCCGGCCAGGCGTTCATCACTTACCCAGAGTCGTTTATCACCCTGATATATTTCAAGAAAATTATTTTTATTGATAAAGCAGAGTTCTTTTATACGATCATGGTTAATATCAGCATAGGCCGCACCAAGCAGCGTAAAACCGATGGGTACAGAGAATTTACCACTGGAAGAGACCTTACCGTCAACAAATTTAAGTTGAGCCACCTGGTTGTTGAAAAGATCCTCCTCCGCAAACCCCTGGCCAACAAAATATGTCCCTTTCGTAGCGATTGAATGACCACCAAGAAGGCCCATTACAAAAGGTATATGGTTGGCAATGATCCGGTATTTACCATCTATTTTAGAAATCACAAAAGAGGAGAAACCGTCTTCAGTTTCTTTGAAAGTATTAACCAGAATCTCATCCTTACGATCACCGGTTATATCTCCAACCTGAATATTGATAACCGTACCAAAACTTTCAAAATGGTAGCGATACCTGTATTTGAGACCTTTATCAGTAACTTGATATACATAAATTTTCTCACCATCGGTAAAAACTATCTCGGGAGTACCATCATTTTCCAGGTCACCGGTATCCATTCCTTTAACCACTAAAGTTACTTTTGCCAGTTGCCGGTAGCGAGTCAGAAGAGCCTGATCCTTTTCAGTGGTTGAGAGACCGTATTTCCCCGCTTCTCCTACATTAACGTAAGTTCCAGCAGTGCTGGAACGAGTTGTTTTGCCGGCAAACTGCTGTGCATTCCAGGCGACAACCAGCTCCTGATCACCATTATAAAAGGTCAGCTCAGAACCCTGATTTACAACATAGAGATCGTACCCCATAGCCCCCGGCCCGCCGGGTCTCTGCAGAGCCTGACGATGGCGCAGACCGACCCCGTAGTCAGCCCAGTTAAGCTGTGGCAGAGATTCACGCACCCGGGAAAAAAGATCTAAACCGTTACCATTTAAATCAATAAAAATTGCCGGCATCTGCGTGAAACGCTTTACCAGTAATCCACGAATCAACGGAACTCTGACGTAGCGGTTCAGAGACCGGCAGACAGCATAATCAGCATCAACCCGCAGAACCTTTAAAGTCGACACAAATTTTTCCTGAACCCCCAGGGTTTTACCGGTCACCGGATGAATCAAAGGGTGACCCGCCTGCAGCACCGCAAACAGATCACCAACAGCAACCCCTTTTTTGCGACCGCAATCAATAACAATCCCCTGCGGCCCGGCCTGAACCAGATATCCGGATAACGGCTGAAAGCGAACCTTAGGATTCGCAGCCGCAACCGGTGTTGAAAAAGCCAACAAAATCAGCATCACAAAACTTAGGACAATAACTCTACTTATAAATTTAAACTTCAACATTTCCCCCACAAGCTTAAACATCTCCCAATTCACCTACACCAACCTTCAATCCCGGGGCACCGATCTACAGCCTCAAGCCCTTCAGCCTCCCACATATATCCTTTTTACTATTATAGCTCAAGTAAAAAGCAAAGAAAAAGGGGAAGCGGTCACCCGCTTCCCCTTTTGGAAGTACTTTTCAAATATAAATCTTTACTAGAATTTATACCGAACCCGACAGGTACTGATGAAGATATCTTCATCACTGCTGCCGTCCATGCTGTTATATGTTGTTGCAGAATCACGACTGTCTCTTTCGAAGAAATCCATCGCATCGCCAGCAAACAGATACCCGGCATTAACTGCAAATTCGAGATTGTCATAAATTTTATATTTCAGATAGGTATCGAACTCAAATCCAAGCTGATCTTCACTATATTCTTTCCCGGTTTCAGGATTAGTATATTCAATATCTTCA
>JAOZKP010000312.1 GCA_029935295.1 bacterium
TCATTGATTACATCCTTGAAAGGGTCAACAACTGCTGCCGGCCACTCCGGATCAACAACGTCGTAAACTTCCATCGCGATAAGCGGTTTGTTCGGCAGTTCACCGTCAAATGTACCGAAAGGCATGGTTGCCTGGCCGCCTACGGCGACAGCCTGGTCACCGCTGCCGATTGTCAGGGTGCCCATTTTACCGGAATACTTCTCTGTCTGTGCTGTAAATGCCATCAGATATTCCTCCTATTAGAGTTGATGGGTTAGTTGTTTTTAGTAGTTCACTAAAACAAATGGTTTTATTTTTTAACGCCTAAGGCGGTAAGTGAAGATCATCAGTCAAATTTGACTGAAAAAACTGTACATTGTATATTGCAAAAGCTACTTTTGAAAAGCGCGGGACTATAAACACATCCAGGAAATAATTTCAAGGAAAATATTCACTGGTCTCTAATACGGAAATATTTTTGGCATAATTTTGCCGACTTCCTGGTAGGCAATAGCCTCTGTCGGCAGCTTGATCGTCGCTTTACCTTCCCGGTCAAATTTAGCCAGGAGCGGGTCATCGGGAATAACTCCAGCAAGTTCAATGCCGATTTCGTTGATCAGTTGATAGGCTTCATCAACCAGTTTGCCATCAATCGCCCGGTTGATTACCAGAGCTAGAGTTCCGACCCGGAGATTGATCTCTTCAACTAACTCTTTAATTCGACCGGCAGTTCTGATGCCGCGCAGACTTGGGTCGGAGACCACCAGCAGAAGATCAATATCTTTCATCAAGAGGCGGCTTAAGTGTTCCATGCCCGCTTCATTATCAATGACCACATAGTCATACTCTTTGACCATGAAATCGATAAACTTGGTGCAGAGTGCGTTGGCATAGCAGTAGCAGCCGGCACCCTCGGGCCGACCCATGGTCAAAAGATCGTAAGTTCCGGTCTCGACCAGAAGATTCTGGATATGATACTCCATATAAGCTTCTTTGGTCATTCCGGCGGGAACATCAGATTTCATTCCTTCCCGTAGTTCGCCAATATTACCCGGCACCTTAACATCAAGCACTTCACCCAGATTGGCATTGGCATCGGCATCAACCGCCAGGATCGGTTTTATATCCTGTTCTGCCATCCAGCGCAGGATTAAACCGATGAGAGTAGTTTTCCCGGTACCGCCCTTGCCTGCAATTGCAATTGTTTTTCCCATAAAAAATCCTTATTTCAGCATCGCCATAGTTTTTGGAAATGCAGTAGTTTCAGTATGCGGCAGAAACTGGGCCGCAACATATTCATCCATAAATTTCATATTATTGGCAAGTTCAATGTTGGTCATCATACCGGCAATGTTCCGGGCTTCACCCATCATCTCCCGTGAGACCGAAACCAGGCGGTCTCCCAACAGAGCTCCGTTACCGACAAACATAAATTTATCATGTTCAATCTCCGGCAGCAAGCCGATGGTGATTGCCCGTTCGAGATTAATATATTTGCCGAAACCGCCGGCGATAATAAATTTGTCAAGATCAGCAAAAGTCAGCCCGACGCTCTCCAAAAGAATCCGGCAGCCAGCATAGATGGCACCTTTAGTGCGGATGATATTGTCAATATCGCCTTCGGTGATGGTGATATCATCAATGCCTTCGGCACTCTGTTCCTCAGTGGCGAGAAGATATTCCCAGCCGGTTTCACCTTTACGGATACGGTCAGTGCCAAGGTCTTGCTTAAATTTGCCATTTGGTTCGATAATGCCGACAATCAGCATCTCAGCGATCGCTTCAATAACTCCGGAGCCGCAGATACCTAAGGGTTTCTTTTTGCCGATCGTCAAAAGCATCGGTTCAAAGTTTTCCGGATTAATCCGAATCTGCTCAATTGCACCGGTGGTTGCCCGCATACCATTTTTAAGGCCGCCACCTTCGAAAGCCGGGCCGGCAGAACAGGAGGTGCAGACCAGCCAGTCGCAATTGCCTAACACGAGTTCACCGTTAGTACCGACATCCATAAACAGGGTCAACTCTTCCCGTTGGAAGATGCCGGAGCCCAAAATTCCGGAGACGATGTCACCACCGACATAAGATGATATGGCCGGAAAGGTGTAAACATGAATGTAGTCGGGCAGGTTTAAGCCTAAGTCCATTGCCCGGACCGGCGGGTAGAAGTTGGCCGTTGGCACATAGGGATCTTCGCGGATATATTTAGGATCAATTTTCAGGAAGAACTGGCTCATCGTGGTATTCGCCGCGACCACCATATGGGATATCTGATCCTTGGTAATTCCGGCCGCCTGCACCAGGTTGTCTATGATTTCATTGAGGTCTTTAATTATTTCATTGTGGAGTTCCTCAAGGCCGGTGCCTTTTTGGGAATAGACAATTCGGGTGATGACATCCTCACCAAAGCGGACTTGGGAGTTGTATTTGGCATCTGAAGCGACCAGAAGATCACTTTCAAGGTCGTCAATAACCGAGCGCTCTTCGGCTTGATGTGAAGCATTCAGGTTTAACAGCTGACCCTGAACCGTAGTTGTGCCGATATCTATAATGATAGAGTAGTTGGCGGCTCGGGTATCCCCGGCCTCAATATCGATAAGTTTGAGACCCTTGGGGTTGTAGACAACAGTGGCCGTAACTTTCCAGTCAGCATCCCGCAAAAGTCGCGGCATTCGTCGCAGCAGAAAGTAGTCGGCTGAGACTCCGTCAAGTTGATGTTCATTTTTAAGTTCCCGCATCAGGCGTCCGAGATCACTTAAATTGTCATCCAGGGTCGGCGGCGGCAGTTCAATGTAGTATTTAAAGACAGCCGGATTGATTTTGACCCCTTGGACTAATGAGTTAAGGTCACGGGCCATCAGGGTATGTGATTTTTGGCCGGAATCTTTTCTTAATACCGAGTTGTCAATGCGTGATTCCTGGGGAATGGTGATCGTCAGATCATCGGTGACTTTGGTGGTGCAGGCGAGACGGTAGCCCTTTTTCCAGTCTTCGGCACTGATTTTTGCCGAGTGTTCAACTTCAGGACTGCCTTGATCAATAATAACCCGACATTTACCGCAGGCTCCGTTACCTCCGCAAGAGGCATTGATATGGATGCTGGCAGCCATTGCGACCCGGAGCAGATTTTCACCATCACGAAAAACATCGAAGGTTAAGTCGTCGGGTTGAAATGTGACTTGATGTATGGGCTTCGGCATGATTAATAAACTACTTTAAAGAGGTTGAGGTCGCTGTGTCGGCGGCGGGGCCGATTTGTTCGCTCATCGTGAATTAAAGTGCAGTCAAAAAACGTTATATGAAAAAGCTCTTAAAAACGAAAAAGCTGGAGCAGAAGGAAAAAGGATTCCTACATACCCCAGATTTTTGGGATTGTCAACCGGGGCCCGAAACTAAGGTTTCAGGCCCCGGAGTTATTGCATTGT
>JAOZKP010000078.1 GCA_029935295.1 bacterium
CCGGATGCCCTTCAGTTACCGACTCAGAACTAAACAAATAATCTTTCGTTGACATAGTTTTTCACTCCATATTAATTTAAAACTCAGCTTGAAAGAATAACAAACTTTCTACTACCTACCCCTAACTACCGGGATTGGGGTCATTGCTGGTACAAGGTGCGTCAGCACCGCCAGCTTTGACCCCGTTCATGAAGGCGAAGCAAAGTTCACTACCCACAACAGCAACTTAATGGTTCTTAAAAACTCTCAATCATATCTTCATTAAAAAAGTTTTGGGAAAACGTTGACTCATCTCTTTGCCGACAAAGGCTTCAACTTCGGCCGCAGTTTCCATTTCCAGGGATTTCTCCAGCATCTGGCGAGCGGCAACAAAAGTGCTCTGCCGGATGATCTGTTTGACATGCGGAATTGAAATCGCGTTCATACTTAATTTATCCAGACCTAATCCTAATAAAATCAATGTGTAAAGCGGTTCACCCGCCATCTCACCACAGATACTGACTGGGATTTCAGCTGCGCGGGCGTTGGTTATTATCTGATTCAAAAGACGCAATATAGCCGGATGCAGAGGCTCATAAAGATAGGCCACATGCTCGTTACTACGATCCAACGCCAAAGTATACTGAATTAAGTCGTTGGTACCGATGCTGAAAAAATCAGCTTCGCGGGCGAGCAGGTCAGAGATCACTGCCGCTGAAGGCACTTCAATCATAATCCCGACCGGAATTTCGTGATCAAATGGAATCCCGTCGCGTTCAAGTGCAGCTTTACTTTCGGCAATAATTCTATTGGCCTGACGCATCTCTTTCAGCCCGGAGATCATCGGCAGCATAATCTTTAATTTGCCGTAATGACTGGCTCGCAGAATCCCGCGAATCTGGGTCTCAAAGATCTCAAGATGGTTAAGGCAGAGACGAATTCCACGCAGTCCCAATGCCGGGTTAATACTGTCTTCCCGAAACCGTTCCGACTCAGCTATCTTGTCAGCCCCGAGATCAAATGTTCTAATAGTGGCGGCACTTTCGGGAGGAAGCGACTCAATGACTTTTTTGTAGGTTAAAAAATGCTCCTCTTCACTCGGCAAGGTGTTCCGGTTAAGGTAGAGAAACTCTGTCCGATAGAGGCCGATATTGGCAGCTCCGTGCGAAATAACTGATTCGGTCTCTTCCGGAGTTTCGATATTACCAGCAAGAGCAACGCGAAAACCATCGGTGGTCTCCGCCGGCAGATCTCTATTCAATAATAACTTGGCTTGAAATGTGTTGTACTGCTTTTTCTTCTCCTGATAGGCAACCAGCTGCTCGCGTGACGGGTTAACCAAAATTTTTCCCTCAATCCCGTCAACAATCAGCCGATCACCGCCGTTAATCTTTTCCGTAGCATGTTCCGCTCCGACAACTGCCGGAATCTCAATTGAACGAGCGACAATAGCGGTATGTGAAGTCCGTCCGCCAAGATCGGTGACAAAGGCTTTAACCTGACCGGGGTCAAGCTGCAGGGTATCTGCCGGCGAAAGATCATGGGCAACAATGATTACACCGCGACTGATTTTTTCAATACTGTCATATTCGCCTTTACTTAAATGCCGCAATATCAGCTCACTGACATGCGCTACATCACTTTGCCGCTCCCGCAGGTAAGCATCCTGCATATTCTTAAAAAAATCGATTATTTTCTCACTGTTCAGGCTCAAAGCCCACTCAGCATTGATCTTTTTCTCCCGGATCAAAGTCACAGTATTTTCGATCAGCATCTTATCTTTGAGCATCAGGAGGTGCACATCAAAGATATAATTATGCTGATTGACCGCCTCCGAACTGTCACTATTTATGGTTTTCTTTTTGATCTCTTCAAGCTCGTCCCGGGCACTGGCCACAGCGAGCATGAAACGTTCGACTTCCAAAACCACCTGATCACTGGCAATTTTTTCGCCGCGGGGTTTCAGTTTTGCCCGGTCAAGAAGAAAAGCGCGCCCAATCGCGATCCCCGGCGAAACCCCATTCCCGCCTAGGGTACAGCCTGGCATCTGGGGAAAACTACTATTTTCAGCCATTATTATTCACCATCTAATTCACCAAAGCCATCTTCAACCAATTTGCCCAGAGCCGCAAGAGCTAAATCCTCATCTGCGCCAGCCGCTTCAATAACGATTGTGCTGTCACAGGCTGCGGCCAACATCAAAACTCCCATGATGCTCTTACCATTAATCTCAAGCCCGGCTTTACTTATTGTTATCTCAGCCGCAAAAGTACCGGCCAGCTGCACTAACAATGCTGCCGCCCGGGCATGAAGGCCAAGTTTATTGACAATTTTAAACTCTTTTTTAGCCATAATGATTAAAAAATTCCTGACTACACAGGTTCGGATTGTTTATTAAAAGAGCTCTTCGAGCCGGATTTTTTTCGCCACCAGAGACCGACAACGAGAAGTAAAACCAACAGGTGCGCAAGATTACCGCCGAGACCCTTTTTAAGATCAAAGTAGTCCACCAGTAAAAAAGTAGTGACCGCTAAAGATGCGGTTGTAACATAACCCATGATATTCCGTAAAAGCGGTAAACGCAAGCTGTCTATTTTTTCAAGCACCCCGATACCACGGTGCAACGCACTAAGATAGACGATATAGCGTACCCCGAAGTGGACCAGATTGTAAAACAGCAACAGAAACAACACCGCCGTAAGCCCCGGCCGCCAGAAAAATATCATTACCGCAATCGCCGAGGTCATCGGTTTCAGGCCGTTCCAGAAAAAATTATCACCCACCGCCCCGTAGAGACCGGCCAGACTTGAACTCAAATAGAGCCCCTGATCTCCCATCTCTTCACTCTGGCTCTCCATATGCACGAAAAAACCGAGAATGGCCGCCGCCAGATAGGGATTGGTATTAAAACAGTCAAGATAGCGCCGGGTCCTGCGAGTCAAGCGCTCGGGATCTTTCCCGTAGAGTTTTTCAAGCAGCGGCGTAATCGCATAAGCCAGCCCCAGACACTGCATCCTGGTAAAACTCCACGAGCACTGCCAGCACAGACTCCGCAAAAAAATTCTATTCTCAAGACGCACGTTATTAAAATCCTAATGCGGGAACAGATCCCGCAACCAAAATGGGCTTTATCCGCCCGCAAATAAGTGACCTTATCAGAATATTTTCTGATTTTTTCTTGTTTTTTTGTACAGAAAATAACCTGTAAGGCACTAAACAAACAACAACAAAGCTGTTGTGACTCCGGCAAAAACGGCGAGCTGCCGTTTTTGATTCATATTACTCAAAAGACCAACAATCCCGAAAACCGGAAACAGGAAGAGCAGCCGGTCGGTCAGCGGCTGCAGCCAGACGGGCACCAGAAATAGCAACAGCGGCACCAACAGCAGCGAACTCATTACCATCAGCCCTAAAGCGACAACGGACGCACTATAAAAATTAAAGAGACCATGCAGATGATAATTCAGCGCCGATGGTTGCGCCCGATTCAAATTAGGTCCCGCCAACAGAGCGGTCTCAACCTCATCAACCAGCCGACCATTTTTATGCCGAACCCAACTATCGACTTTACGTGTAAACGCAGACCAGGGCAGAACTGTCAACAATACTAAAAGTGCCAGGGTACCTGATGTCCGATTCTGGCTCTGCGGCAGGTTGCTCAATGCGGCCCCAACTCCACCGGCTGCCATAGCCAGCAGGGTATCATCTGTCGGAATAATAGTTCCCACCGGAATCTCGCTTAAAAAATAGAGCTCGAGTGTCGCTCCCAGCAACAACCCGATCTCCCAGTTGCCGGCCAGAGCGCCGGCAAAAGTGGCCGCCACCAGCGGCCGGGAAAACATCATCTGCAAAAGTGCCGTGCGATCCAGAGCGCAGAAAGCCCCGAACAACGAAACTTTGAGAGTAATCCAGAGAAATGCGGAGAAATCTAACCACATGATTTACAATAAACCTTTGTGCTGCATAAGTGCAATAAGGTCAACCGCCGGAGCGGTCGGGACTGGCTGAATTGTAACTTTCACATCCTGTTTCTGCAATTCCCGCAGATCTTCAATCTCTTTTCGGTCCAGGGAAATTGACTCTGCAACCTGCAATTTTCCGGCGGTATTACGGATATTGCCGAGATTCAACTCGACTAAATCAAGACCATCAGCAAGCGCCTGAACAACCGCATCAAGGCCGGCAAAAAGCATAATTGTTAAAAGTCCGGGACCGGAACGCTGCTGTTCAACCAAGGCCACCGCCTGGCGCACCGACAAAATCTCAACCCGCAGGTTAGTCGGGGCCGCCAGCCGCAGAATTTTAGAGAGCATCATATTCTGCGGCAGCTGATCATCGGCCACAATTATCCGGGTAGCCCGAATATGGGGCACCCAGGCCGCGATAATCTGACCATGAATCAGACGATCATCTACCCGAAACAGTGTCGTCGTCATAGATCCAAAAATTCCGCCGCAGTAAAAATATTTTTGCGACCGTATTCGGTTATTTCGGCGGCAATTTCTTTCAAGCTCTTACTTTCATCTTTGATACCGCCGGCAAGTTTTAATACGATCGGCAGATTGACCCCGGAAACTATTTCAACCTTATCCGGTTCATAGAGAGCGAGACTGATATTGGACGGGGTACCGCCAAACATATCCGTCAGAATCAGAACCTTTTTCCCCTCTTTTTGAAATCCTTTAATCAACTCCACCAAACGCCGGTGCACGGCCTCAATATCGCCATTTTTAGAGATACTGACGCCGGTCAGATTATCACTCTGTCCGACAATAACTTCAGCTGTCTCAATTAAGTAATCAGCTAAAGTGTGATGCGTCACGATAATAGTTTTAATCATATTCTTTTAATGTCTCGATGGCTGACAGAAATTTCGTAGCCATCCTCCTGCAATGAGTCTTTCAAATAGTTAACAATTGCGACTGAGCGATGCTGTCCACCGGTACAGCCGATCGCCACCGTCAGGTAGCTTTTACCTTCACGCAGATATTCAGGAATCAGCATTTTTAACAACGCATGAAACCGCTCAACAAACGACCGACTCACCGGATGCCCCAAAACGTAATCTTTAACCCCGGAATCAAACCCACTCTGCTCCCGCAAAGCCTCTATAAAATAAGGATTCGGGAGAAAGCGAACATCCATAACGATATCTGCCTCCGGCGGCAATCCATTACGGAAGCCGAAAGAGAGCAGTGAAATATTGAGTCGCCCCTGACTCGCATCGGCAGTGACAATTTTACGGATGTACTCTTTAAATTGATGAATCGTAAAATTACTGCTGTCAACCCGATAGCTGGCCAGAGAACGTACTTCAAATAAAAGCTCACGCTCGCGGGCTACAGCCCGGGCCACGGACCCGGAAACAGCTACCGGATGCTTACGCCGGGTTTCACTGTAGCGTTTGATCAAAGTCTGATCATCAGCTTCAAGAAATATTAGATCTAAAGTAACCAGTGATTTTTTGAGATGGCGATAAAGATTGGGAAAGCTGGTCAAAAACCCCTCTTCCCGCAGGTCCATAACCAGAGCAATACCCTTTATCGAAGGTGAGAAATTTCCAGAAAGTTCGATAAATTTAGTTAAAAAAGTAACCGGCAGATTATCGATACAAAAAAAACCGATATCCTCCAGCACCTTTAAAGCACTACTTTTCCCGGCCCCCGAAAGGCCGGTCACGATCACAACTGAGGTCTGTCCCTGACTCTCTCTCATCTAACTTACTTCCACTCTTCAGTCAGAATCAGGATTAAGACGCCGGGCCAGGTCATCAAGAAGAGCTGAACTCGTATTCTTTCCCTGCTCCTGCAAACGAAAGGTGTGGGCCGCGACCTCAACTATTGTCACCAGGTTCCGACCCGGATTAACTGGAATTGTGGCTTTCGGAATATTAACCCCCAGTACCGGAAAATTTTCCGGCTCCAGATTTAAACGTTTACTGCCATCATATTCATCCCAGGCGATCAGTTCAATTACCAGATCAACCCGCTGACTTTCACGAACTGCGGTTATCCCGAAGATATCCTCAATATTGATAATCCCGAGACCGCGAATCTCCATATGGAATTTTAAAATTGCATTGGATTCACCGACCACCGTCGCCGGCGGCCGGAAACGCATTACGACCACATCATCGGCAATCAACCGGTGCCCGCGCTGCAGGAGATCAAGAGCAACTTCGCTTTTACCGACGCCGCTTTTACCAATCAGCAGAACTCCGGTACTGTGAATATCGAGCAGTACCCCATGAATTGTGGTTTCCGGGTTGATGAAATCTTCAAAATAACGGTTAACCGCGTCAAAGAAGGCCGAAACTGACAACTGGCTCTGCAGTAGCGGGATTTCACACTCGGTACACTTATGCAACAGTTCAGCCGGGGGTTCACAGGCCCGGGTGACAATAATACAGATTGGCTGCAAGACGCATAACTGGGCAACGACTTCAAGCCGGCGCTCCGGAGTTAAGGTCGCAAGATAGGCAACCTCCGCCACCCCCATGAGCTGCATACGCTCAGGCTCGAAAAACTGATCGAACCCGGCAAATATCAGACCATGCTTCTGTATCCGATAATTGCTGATCTCACGCTCTAACGGAACCTCCGGTGAAAGCAGACTCAAACGCAGCCCCCGAGCTTCATCCTTAAGCAGATCGGCAACCGTCAGCCGCAGAGAATCCGGTGAATCAGGAACTCTCATCTTCCTGTTTAATCAGATCGAAAAGCGCTCCGGCATCTGCTGATGCCAGCAGTTTATCACAGAGTTCAGACTGTTTTAACATCCGTGAAATCCGGGCAAGAATTTTCAAATGGGTACCGGCGGCACCTTCCGGTGCCAGCAGCAGAAATATCAGATGCACCGGTTTACCATCCACAGCGGCAAATTCCACACCTTGGGAACTTCGGGCAAAAAGAACAACCACATCTTCAAGAGCGCTCATTTTACCATGTGGAATTGCAATTCCACCCCCAATTCCAGTACTGCCCAAAGCTTCACGCTCCTTGAGCACGGCCAGAATTCCGGCACTTTCAAGCCCGGGAACCTCCGCTGCCACCTGCTCAGCAAGCTGCTGCAACGCCTCATCTTTCGAACTCACCGCAAGCTCAGCGACAACTAATTCAGGAGTAAGATAGTTAGTTATTTTCATGATTAATTTATTACAGTCCCGGGATGGCTAAGTAAAAATTTTATTGGGGTTCGATCAGGCCATAATGACCATCATCACGGCGATAAACAACATTTATGCGATCACTTGATTCATCGCGGAAAACGTGAAAATTATTGCCCATCAGATTAAGCTGCATAATCGCTTCATCGGGACTCATCGGCTTAACCAGCAGGTTGCTCTTTTTTATAAGTTTAGGGGTTGACTCGTCGACATCATGGTCAACGCTTAAAACATCAACCGGTACATTTGACAAACTTTCATCAATTCCCGGAAGGCCCTTTTTCTGCCGCAGCCGCCCTTTATAACGCTGCACCTGACGACTTATTTTACTGGCCACCATATCGATAGCCGCATACATATCACCAGCTTCCTCTTTGCCTTTAACAACAAAGCCACTGATCGTAAACTTTACTTCGGCGATCTGCCGAATTTTTTCAACCGAAAGAACAACGTTGACATCTATAGGACCATCAAGATATTTCTTAATTTTTGAGAGTTTTTCAATTGCATAATCTTTAACCGCATCTGACTGATCCATGTGACGAAAGACAACGTTAATCTGCATCGCATTTCCTCCCTTATTTAAGATTTAGTTGTTTCTCAAGGTAAAAAACCCTGCTAAACAACCTTACAAAAGTCTTTTACGCTGGCCTGAGGCCAGAATTCCGAGTTGGTTACGATATTTGGCGACGGTACGCCGGGCAATCTTTATGTCATGATCCTTAAGCAGTAACTTAACAATTGCATCATCACTCAAAGGCTCGGTCGGGCTCTCTTTTTCGATATATTCAATAATTTTTCGTTTTACACTAGCGGAGGCAATATCGCCGGCACCTTGATGGATACTGCTATTGAAAAAGAATTTAAGCTCAAAAACCCCGTGTGAAGTCTGCACATATTTGCCCTGAGTCACCCGGCTTACAGTTGACTCATGCATCTCGATATCATCGGCAACATCCCGCAACACCAAAGGTTTCAGGTAGTGCGGCCCCTTACTGAAAAATTCACTCTGAAACTTGACGATACTCACCATTACCTTATATATGGTTTTCTGCCGCTGTTCAATACTTTTAATCAGCCATTGTGCCGCCCGGATCTTCTCGGTCAGATAATTTCTCGCTAAACTGTTAGCCTCACCCCGCTGTCCGGCAACTTCCTGATAATAACTGTTTACCGAGAGTTTCGGCAGGCGGTCGCTGTTCAGGGTCACAACATAGCGGCCTTCACTTTTGTGGACAAAGACCTCGGGCACCACCACCTGGGTTGAATCCGGCTGAAAACGGGCACCGGGCTTGGGATCAAGATCGAGAATCTCCCTAACTGCCGCCAGAACTTTCTCTTCATCGACCTGCAGATGCCGGGCGATCTTACGGTAATTCTTGGTTTTGAGCTGACTTATATGATTGGCAACAATTTTGCAATTAAGTTCACTGTTCAGACCAAGATGAACTAACTGGCACTCAAGACACTCTTCGAGCGAACGGGCGGCGACCCCGACCGGATCAAACTGCTGAATCCGGACTAGCACCTCTTCGACCGCGTCTACCGGACAATCTAGACGTTCGCAAAGCTCACTGAACTCGGTTTCAAGATAACCATCATCATCCAATGAGTAGATGATATTTTCACCGATCCAGATCTGTTTTTCATTAAACTGGGGAGTAAGCTGCAGTTGCCAGAGCAGATGGTCAACCAGAGTTGTGGGCTTGGTCAGGCTATAATCCCATGCAGGCCGGTCAGCATCATCAAAACCAGAACGGCCGCTACCGCTGATGCCGCGCTGTTCGAAATAGGGCTGCCAGTCAGCATCTTTCAGGGCTTCGCGGATTTCCGGACGGTTCTCCGAATCAAGCCCCTCCCGCAAATTCTGCTGATCCCGGTCAGAGAGCTGCTGTTCACTATGTTCCCGTTCTTCGAGAGCTTTGTCACTGGCCTCTTCGAGAACTGGATTGGTCACCATCTCCTGGTTGACCATCTCTAAAAGTTCAACTTGGTTGAGTTGTAAAAGCTTGATTGCCTGCTGCAATTGCGGCGTCAACGCCAACTGCTGAGTTTGAATCAGACGAACATTTTGACTTAAAGATATTGACATACAGAAAAAGAGAAACCTTTATTATATTCAAAAGTAGGGGTTTAACGCAATTTTCATACCTAAACTTGAGTATAATAAAGAGAGATAGGAAATACAAGGGGAAAATGTAAAAAAGGAGAGATTGTTACATGCTGAAATTATCGCCGAGGTATATTTTTCTGGCTTTAGGGCTGGCGATAACTTCCTGCGGAGTGCCCTCCTCAAGAATAGTGCCCTGATCCATAATATAAGCGTAATCACAAATGCCAAGGGTCTCACGCACATTATGGTCAGATATCAGAACCCCGATACCATCCGCCCTAAGCTCGGAAATAATCTGTTGGATATCGATAACTGCGAGCGGATCAATCCCGGCAAAGGGTTCATCCAGCAGAATAAATTTAGGCTCCAGGACCAGAGCCCGGGCAATTTCAATCCGGCGGCGCTCGCCTCCGGAGACGGTATAGCCCTGACTGTTTCTGATCCTATCGAGACCAAAGCGCTGCAGCATATTATCCAACCGCTGCTTCTCTTCATCCCGGCCAAGGCCTAATGTCTGAATAATTGCCAGAAGATTATCAGCAACCGAAAGTTTGCGAAAAACTGAGGCTTCCTGCGGCAGATAGCTGATCCCACGGCGGGCCCGCTGGGGCAGAGTCATGCCGGTAAGATTATGATCATTTAAAAGCAGGGTGCCGGCATCCGGTTTTACGAGGCCAACCACCATATAAAATGTCGTCGTTTTACCGGCACCGTTGGGCCCAAGCAGTCCGACTACGCTGCCGGAATCGATGGCCAGCGATACCCCGTCAACAACCCGGCGGCCCTGATAACTCTTAGCGACCTCTTCAACTACCAAACGATAACTCATTGCACCCTTAAACCGCCGCGCTGACCCGGGAAAATCGTCGTTTTCACCCGGCGCTTCTGACCGCTCTTAACCACGCTGCGTTCATCATCAATAAAGAAAGTAATCTCTTCACCACTGATAACATTTTTGCCGTCATCAATCGAAGGACTGCCGGTAAGGACGATTTTGCGGCCATCTGCATAATAGTGCATTTTCCGGCAAACTGCTTTTTTGTCCTCAAGCTTAACTATAACTTTTTTGCCGGTAGCGATGATCTCCTGCAGATCCTGTTCCGACCCCGAAGAAAAAACCACCTGCAGAACCTCAGCCTCAAGCGTGGTCTCTGCCTGCCGGGCAACCACATTGCCGCTGAACACCGCAATCCGTTTTTTCTGATCGAAATCAAGTTTATCGGCAGTAATATCAACCGGGTCTTTACTATTGCCAAAAAATACCGGCTTGTCTGCCGCCTGAGCTAAAACTGACGTACTCAATCCCAGCACCAGCACAAACAGAAAAACTCGTTTAAAATATGGGGGCATAATACTCATCTCAACTTCCTGATTAAAAACATTTCCCGCCCGTTTTTCAGGTCGAACATCGCTTCGCCCTCGTAAACGGGGTCAAAGCTAAAGCAATGACCCCAATCGAGACAGGTCGGGTTTTTGTTTGTTATGTGGTGATTGGGGTCATAATTGACATTTGCGTTTCCCAGCAACATGTCAAGTTTGACCCCGGTTACGGAGAGGCGAAGCCTAAGCTCGCACCCTCTCGATTTTCTTGACACATTGTCATCTTGGTGGGAAAAATCAAAAACAAACTATTACTGATGTTTCTCGACTTTAATCTCAGGCTTAGATTTGTGGCCAATTTTATG
>JAOZKP010000313.1 GCA_029935295.1 bacterium
CACTAAAAATAAAGTACTTTATCAGCACCATTGATTGCGGCCCAGGCATCAGGCAGTTTGACCGGAACGATGAAATCTTCGATATTTGAAGTATCATCCACGCTATCGGCAAATCCATTGAGAACATTGAATGTGGCACAGGAGGCAATCACGACTCCGAGTTGATCTTTCTGGAAACGCGCCATCTGTTCAAGATTATCCGGCAGATCGCTGGCAGCAAGGCCATCCAACTGACCGGCAATCAACTCTTTGGTCTCCTGTGTAATCGCCAATTTTGCCAACTCGCCTTTTTTGGTCATATTGACGGCATTGGGGCCGTAGAAGATGGTAACATTCGGTACATTACTTAACTTTTTCGCCATGAAGGCCACCACATAACTGGCATACTGATTGGCAGGTTCGGTTGTCGCCACAACTAACAGCAGATTTTTAGTTTCAGACATTTTTCCCTCCATCAAAAGTTTGATTAAACATACCCTTATCCGGTATAACCGGCACCCAAAAGAGTAAACCCGAATACTGTTTATATGCTGATGTTCAAGTTATGTCCAGAAAAATTCTATGGTTAATCAAATTAAAAAAATTATTGCTTGCTCTTTACATCGCTAACATTATATGATAACAGCGTCCCGGATGGATAAGCCACTTAACGTAAGCTGGCAATCAAATACCTGAGAACAACCGGAAACAATCAACTTGAGGAGTATTCTGTGATGATCAAGATTGAAAAACACAATGAGTATTATGAAAAATATCTGTCCGATTTGGCTGAGCATATGGACAAGCCGCAGGAACAGAGTGACCCGATTCATGTCGGCGAAAAAATTAAACATATGCGTGAGACTCAGGGACTTTCTATCGAAGAGCTGGCGAAGAAGACCGGCTTCGACGTTGAGATGCTGGAAAATGTCGAAAAAGAGAATATAATCCCGCCGCTGGGCACAATGATCCGCCTCTCCCGCGCCTTGAATACGGTAATGAGCTCCCTTTTCTCCTCCAAAGAAGAACAGTTAAATTACAGTGTTGTCCGCGTCAATGATCAGAAGAGTGCTCCGCTGCCGACCGGCCGGGCCAGCTACCACAGCTATATTCCGCTGGCGGCTGACCTTAAAGACCGCCACATGGACCCCTTTATCGTCAAACTCAATCCGGAAAAAGCCAAAGATGTAGTTCCGTCAGTCCACGACGGTGAAGAGCTTATCTACGTTATTGACGGTGAAGTCAAAATTACGGTTGAAGACAAGGTTGAAATACTCGGTTTAGGGGATGCCCTCTACCTGAAATCAACCACTCCCCATGTCGTCATCACCAACACCGACAAACCGGCCTTGATTCTGGCCATTATGTACAGCGAATAATTCAAAAAGATATCAGCCGGGAGTTAGACTAGGAAATCCGCCCGGCTGATATCTTTTTTGATAACCCGCCATGCTCAAACTCGCCTCACTCTGCTTTCCCGACGATAAAAAAAGCTGTTTCTACTGCTGCCCGCCAATCCGCGACCCGGAAGCCGACACCCTCGACAATATCGAAGAACGCCGGACGACGTTACGCGCAAACCGTAAAAACTTGCTGGAAAATATCACCCGGGCTCAAGAAATTTCCGGCGAAAGCTGCTGGGGCCTGGGTTTCCTTGATGATGATGAAAAACAGGCGGGCTGCCTGCTCCATCCGCTGCGACACGACGGCAATGACCTGCGCCATCTGACCGGCTACCAATTCAAATGCGCCAACGCCCTCTGCCGCGAAGCTCTGATTTTTGCCGAACTTAGTCCCAAAGAACAGGAATTCTGTCTTAATCTCTGCCGGGATATGGACTCCTTCACCTACTCAAGCCGCAGCAACCCTTTAATGAAGCTCCTGGCCTGGGAGACCGGAATAGTACAGTTTGTAATTGCTGACAGCTGCAGAAACGAAGCTCCGTTCATAGACCAGTACTCATTTCTCTGGCAAAAACTTGATTTCCGTCTCGACGGATATCTGGTTTATGAGATATTCAAGAAAGCCGGCATAGATTTTCTGCGGAACCGTCTGCAACACTTTATCATCCTGAGAAAGCAGCTGACTGCAGAGCTGAAAGATCTGAAAAATGACCCTGCCTTTAAAAATCTATCCGATACCGCACTAGTCCCCACCCACAAACTTGATATCCCTTTAAGCCTCTCAAGACTACTGAAATTCGGCGCCAATCTCTGGGAACTTCCGGCCGCCAGCCGTGAATTAATCCTGAGCAGGACCGAACAGACATTGGAAAAGTTTTTGCATTCTTAAGCAGTTTATGGTATCCGCTCCTGCTCCGGCAAACCAATTTCACCTGTTTAATTCCAACCCGAGGCCACAGATGCTTGAGATTACAGTGCGTTCCACCCATATAGATGTTATGGGCCATGTCAACAACGCTAAATATGTTGAATTTCTGGAGTGGGGCCGGTGCGACGAACTCGAAAAACTCGGCATTGACATCTGGGATATGGTGAAGCGGAAGTTGGGTTTTGCGGTGATAAATCTGAACATTAATTACCGCAGAGAAGCTTTTGTCGGTGATCTCCTCGAAATAGAAACCACTTTCCGGGAGATTCGTAACCGCAAGATCGGCATCATCGATCAGGTCATCACCAAGCGCGGCAGTGATGAAATTGTCTGCGAGGCTGAAGTTTCGTTTCTGATCTTTAACCTCGAAAAACACAAGAGTATCTCCATGCCGCAGGATCTCTTAAACGTTTTTACGCCGACCCCGGAATAATCATGGAAATAACTGCCAACGAACAGCGTCAACTATTGCTCGATTATGGCCGGCGTCTGCTGACCGACGGACTGACCACCGGCACCGGCGGTAACCTGAGTACGGCCATACGCTCGCAGAATGTCATCGCAATCACCCCGTCCGGAATTGATTACGACAAGATCAAAATTGATGACATCAGCCTGATCGATTTTGACGGCCGCCATCTTGCCGGAGAAAAACCTTCAAGTGAGTGGCATCTGCATTTAGCCCTCTACAGACAGCGGCCGGAAATCAATGCCGTAGTCCACACGCATTCCCGTTTCGCTACCACTTTGGCGCTGCTCAACAAACCCCTGCCGGCCTGTCACTACCTTATCGGGGTTGCCGGCTGCAAAGAGATTCGCGTTGCTCCTTACGCCACTTTCGGCACCCCCGAACTGGCGAAAAACACAGTGGCTGCGTTAGGCGCCAGTGATCGCTGTATCCTGATGGCCAATCACGGCCTGATCGCAATCGGAAACGAACTCGATCAAGCTTATAATACCGCCCTCTACATTGAAGAAGTTGCTGAACTCTATCACCGGGCCCTGACTATCGGCGACCCGGTAATCCTTAGTGATAAAGAGATGGAAGAGGCCCTGATCCGTTTTCAAAGTTACGG
>JAOZKP010000314.1 GCA_029935295.1 bacterium
CCCAAATCAGCATTAGTAACATTGGCAGCAAAGACCTCCGGCGCCGGAAATGAACCGCTAGTTTCATTTCTTAAGATATAGATGTTTCGGCCGGTGTAATATGTGCCGTTATCAAAATTATCTTTGACCTGGTTGTGTAAGCGTTCGCCAACACCTCCTTTGGTTACTTCGCCTCCATCAATCACAGAGCTCCAATAGGATTTTGAATCTTCCAAGAACTGACCATCGCAGTCTAGCGCGTCGCTTTCGTCTCCGCCAGCGTCAGTAACTACCCACTCTTCTTTGGTTCGATTAAGGCACTCACCATCTTTTACTTTTTTTACCAGTTTATATTTCTTTAAATTTCCAACCCAGCGTTCTCCGGTTGGCTTAAAAAATGCCATATAGAGCCACTCTCCACTTTGAGTTTTATTGGCAGTGTCGACCGAAATAACCGGGGCGACATAAGATGCACTTTTAATCGCCAGCATAGCCAATGAGCGTAGGGCATTGACCATTTGTTGGCTGCTTTTGGCAACCAGTGCTACCCCTCCTGCATCTTTAGCCGCATTGGTTAGCAGAGGCAAGTCCATTGCAAAACTTAGAGTATGAGTTGTGATATTATCAAAGGAGTTGGCTGGGTCTTCAACCGTTTCACCAAAGCCTGAGTTCCGAAAAACATGTGTGTACATATAGTGTGTTACATCATCTAAATAATTAAGGGTGTCATTTTGTGATGGGTCGGCAGTCCAGCCGTCACCGTCGTAATCCTTCATTGTCACATTGCTGTCAAGTCGATTCCAATCAGTATCTACAGAAGGAAACCCATCAGAAATCAGTATGCAAAATTGTCTTGAGCAGGCGGCAAAATCATTTTGCTTTTTATGAAAGTGATTGAATATGTCCTGCATCGATTCGCCTAATGGTGTTCCGCCATCAGCCACAAATTTATTTAATTGAATGATGATATTCTTACGTACAGCATCGTCGTTGGCATGCTCTGGATTGAAAGGTTGCTTGATGTCGGCACCATCACCATCATCAAAACCGGAAAGAGCCCAGTTTATATCGCCGCGGGTATCATCAACTACAAAAAGAATGGCTTCACGCACTGCATCCAGTCGGGTTTTCATTGTGTAGCTGCCGGAAGTGGACGAAGAACTGTAGCTGTAACCATCTATTTTAAAACCTTTGCCGACGGTCTGATCGGTCGTGCCATCCGTTATAAAGCGTATTATTAGGCCGCGTTTCGAAGTACCGGTCAGGGTGTATTCGGCTGAATAAAAAGAGCTTGAATTATTACTGGAGTAAGTAATCTTAGGTTGTAGTAAGTCCTTGGTTTCCAAGTCTTTGATTTTAATTAGATCACCGTCATTATCATCGTATAAATCCAAATTGGTAAAGTGTAATTTAATTTTAATGGCTCCTGGTTGAGTGATTTTGAGAAGAGTTACCCCTTTATTTTTATCTTCATAATCAAGAGGGTAATTGGGAGTAGTTATCGGGGTTCCGAGAGGAACGTCAGCCCATACTTCATCCCCTAATAAAGGGATGCTGTGGTTAAGTAGAACTGATTTGTCAAGACTGGTGTAGAAACCCCACCCCGAATTGTATGGTTCGGTGAAAAGTTGGTATGCCATCATCATGAAGACCCGGTTGACTTTGGCGAGAAAGTAGATATAGTTGTCATCGTCACTTGCTATATGCAGGTAGCCAACCTCTTCGCTGTCACCGTCATATCCGGTAAAATACAATCCCGGCGCTTCCATGGCTCCGGCAAAGCCAAGATCTATAGTTGTGCCGTCTTCGTAAGGTTGGGTGTTGTGTAATTCGATACCACGATCCAGAGGTAAAGGTTTGCCGTCAAGATATATAATCTCTCCAACAACGGTCAAGCGAGCTGGTAGGTCAGGGTTGATTTTTTCAAGGTTGCCGGCAACTATCTTAGTATTGGTAGGTATAATATTGTTATAATCCCAGTAGTGAGTTGGGTAACCTGTGTCGCCAACCATGGTTTTGTAGCCGTCTATGACACTCAAATTCGGACTTCCTTTAAGAAGAACAATCTCTTCTCTGTCTAAATCCGCAAACCCGGTTTCACCGGGAGCAATAAATTTCTTGTAGTAGCGATTATTAACACCTCCGTCATCATCAGTAGTATTGTCTTTGTCGTAGGCAGTATAGTCGCCATCCGTTTGGGTGCAGGCTGAGGCGTAGATCTGTTTGTAGTCGACCCCGTCCTCGTAAATTCCGGCTCCCATACTTCCGGATGTGTCGAACTGGATGGCGACATTGGGTCTCGGGTTGAGAGCGTAGATGTCCGTGTCAAGCGCCAGGGCCGGTGCGACCAAGATAAAGACAAGGCTTGTTATGAGGAATAAATTAAAAGATTTTTTTAAGAAAATAGTCATTTCTTCACCTCTGTTTTCTATGGGGAAGTTTATTATTATTCAAGAATTAATATATGGTTTATTGGTCTCGATTGACAGATTTATATGCCAAGTTTTTTTTCGGTGGTTTTAATCCCGACTTCATTGCGGTTATTGCGCCGGGCATTGGTTTTGACGGTGTAGAAGTAAAATTTAAAACTATTGGCGTTCTCAATTGAGAAGCCGGGGCTGACCGTTCTCCGGAAGATGTAGCTGATCCGGGCTCGGTATTCAGGTGGAGTTGGGAGGTTGTCAAAATTGGCCAGGGTTTCAGTAGTAGTGCCGGGCTTTTTTACCTCAGGTTTAGTCAGGACAGTGGGAGCCAGGGTGTTGTCTGTGAGGATTCTACCGATTTTTATCTGGTTGGTGCCATCACCAATAAAAAAATCTTTGTCAATATCACGCTGATTGCGGGAGATCTGTCCGTCGATGGTAGAGCTGGTTGCGATACCAATGGCCATCATGGCGGCAACGGTCATAATCAGTAGACATATTACCAGGGCCATGCCTTTATTGTCTCTAAATTTATTAGTCATAATCAGCTCTTATCCACTTTGAAGGTTAAAATTGTGGGGCCGATTCTGGCGGGGTTGTAGCCGCCAAGGATTATATTGCCGGTATTTAGATCCTTTTTTTCGAAGGCCGCAAAGATACGGATAAGTTTTACCTTGTCATCCGGAGTTCCGACGACCAGATTGCTGCCGGTTACGATCTCCCAGCGGATATAATAGGGTTGTTTTCCCTGCATGACTGTAAGCCATTTAGCGCTGGCCTTAGTAACAACGCTATAGTTCGTTAGGGTGATTGCAACGGTATCGCCATCACTGGCGCTAGTCAGCGGGTATCTAGTGGCAACCGCGTCACTATTGTTATCATCCAGGAGCGGGTCATCATATTCCAGGTACATCAGGTTTTCAGCAAAACGTTCAGCAGTTACTGTTGCCCGGCTTAAGCCGCGGGAGAAA
>JAOZKP010000315.1 GCA_029935295.1 bacterium
TAAATTGCATCATCGGCGTTCAGGCCGACCCGGGCGGCGGCGGAACTTACCGCGTCCCGCAGTGAACCTAAATGATCAACCAGTCCCAGCTCTTTGGCGTGGCGGCCGCTGAAAACCCGGCCCCCGGCGAGTTTTTCAACCTCACTCAAACTTAAACGGCGGCCCCCGGCAACAATTTCCAGGAAACGGCGATAGCCCTGATTGACATTAAGTTGCAGGGCCCGGGCCTGTTGCGGTTGTAATGGACGGGTTAAACTACGGCTGCCGGCATTGGGATTGGTGCTGACGCCATCACTGTTGATGCCGATCTCGGCTAGACTCTCTTCAAAAGTCGGCCAGGCACCGAAGATCCCGATGGAACCGGTTAAAGTTGTAGTTTCGGCCCAGATCTCTTCGGCATCTGCTGAGATCCAATAGGCTCCGGAAGCGGCCAGGCGCCCCATGGATATGACTACCGGTTTACCGCTCTCTTTAAGTTGTAAAATTTCCTGGCGAATAATTTCGGATGCGGTCATACTGCCGCCGCCGGAATCGATGCGCAGGACCAGGGCTTTAATCTCCGGGTCGCGGCGGGCCCGACGTAGCAGGCGGCCTAAAGTTTCGGCGCCGATGCGGGTGTCGGGCTGGCGGCCCGGCAGGATTTCGCCACCGGCGACAATGATGCCAATTTTCGCTGCTGTCGGCGGATTCTGATATGATTTTTTTATCTGCAGGCTGTAATCGGACCAGCTGATTTTGGCAAAATCATGGGCATCGTCCGCATCTGTGCCCGCCAGAGTTGCAATGTAATCCCGGGCCTGAGGCCGGGACAGAAGGCGGTCAACCAGTCCGGCACTTAAAGCTGTGTTTGCGGCGTTGCCGTGGTTTGCGGCCAGGTGGCGAGCGTAATTGTTGACATAGTCATTGAGTTCTATAAGTTTTAGTTGCGGTCGATTTTTAAGAAGATGCTGCGTCGCACTGTGCCAGAGGTCATCGAGCCACTCCTGATTGTCACTCCGGGCCGCCTCGGACATATTATCACGGAAAAAAGGTTCGAGAGCTGACTTGTACTCACCAACGCGAAAAAGATTGAAATTTACTTTCAGTTTTTCCAGGGCCCGGCGGCCGTAAAGCCGGTAGCGTGAGAATCCTGTAAGTTCGACTCCGCCGATTGGGTTTAAAATAATTTCGTCGGCAAAACCGGCCAGCAGGTAGTGACTCTGGGGGAAATGATCACCGATCGCAATCACCTTTTTGCCGCTTTTTTTGAATTGTTCGAGGGCTGTGCCGATAGTCATTACCTGACTTAGGTTGATCTGTTCCAGGCGGCTGGAATCCAATACCAGTAACTTAATCCGCGGGTCTGCGGCGGCCGCTGTAATGACATCGAGAATATCCTGCAGCGGGCTGTTATGGATCTCTTCAATCTCCTGCTGCAGAAGTTGTTGCCAGGGATTTGTGACGGGGGCGGTCTCAGTTATTTTGCCACTGGGTTTGAGCAGAAGAGCCGCTGAGTCAGGCAGGCTTAAAGGCTCCTGTCCGAACCAGCTGCCGGCAATAATTACAATCAGAACGATAAGCAGAAGATTGGCAATTACTCCACGGCTGAAACTTAAAAAGCGCCATAAATTGCGAAAAATTAATCCAAAAAGTTTGAAAAGTATACGCATGATTTACCGGATGATAGTTGTGTTTTTAGGCATTTGATGATGATGTTTTATGCAGAATTGGCAAAACTTTTTTCACCACAGAGAGCACTGAAATCTCAAAAAAATCGTCAGAGCTTGAGATAGATGCATTACCTTTAATTTAGCAGGTATGTCAAGATACAAAAGAGGGGACTTGATTTTTTTGTTCCCGACTTGACAAATGGGCTGGAGTAAGTTTTAATTAAATTGTAGGGAATAAAATTGTTGGCGCCACAAAAAATTCATTGAAATCTTGGTGGTGCTGCGTAACTTTTTGCTTTTATTTGCAAGGGGGTGAAGATGTTGATCAAAACAGTTTTGGCATTAACCGATGGCTCTCAGAATAGTCGTAACGCATTACAATATGCGGTAGAAATTTGTCATAAATTCGATGCGGATTTGCATATTTTGTCAGTAATTGAGGATATGCCCTCTTACATTAACCTTGAGGTCGGCGCCGAATTTATGGCGAATATCCAGGAGACAATTAAAAACGAAGTGGTCACCTGTTCCGGCTACTGTGAAACCTCAGGCATAAAATGTACCGGTGAGCTCCGGCACGGAATTCCGTATGAGGAGATTGTAGCTTATGCCGAAGAGATTGATGCAGATCTTATAGTCATGTCAACCCATGGCCATACGGGCCTGTCGCATATTCTTTTAGGCAGTGTTGCTGAAAAAATCGTTCGTCATGCTCCCTGTCCGGTTCTGACTACGCGTTTAGGCGCAAAAAACTGGGATATACCGGAGTGTGAAGGGTGAAAAGGGTGAAGTTAGAAGGGTGAAAGGTGAAGTTTGAGCCAAAAATTAATTTCATCCTTCACCTTTTTTACTCTCCCAGAATCAACCTCTGCGGGTCGCAGCGCTGACGCAGGACTTCAAGTTCGGACGTTGTGGGTGGGGCCGACACCACGGCTCGGCTCAAATCAAGCGTGAAGCCGGTCTCCTGCTGTATCTTTTCAGGGGTGATTCCGGGATAACAGGCGGCCAGATACATCTTTTTACTTTTCTTGTCAAAACGTAAGATTCCCAGGTTGGTAATTACCGCTTCCGGGCCGCCCGGCGGCAGGCCGGTTTTATGCCTGCCGTCAGGGCCATCGATCCAGCCCGGGCTTGTAAAATAGTCCAGTTTTTTGACAAATTTACGCTTTTCATGCTGCATGAAGATAATTGTCCGGCTGACGAAGCTGGCGACATCGCAGGCGCCGCCGCTGCCTGAGAAACGGACATCAGGCTGCCGGTAATCACCAATTGCGGTCGAATTGAGATTGCCGTAGATATCGATCTGGGCCGCGCCTAAAATACCGACGACCCGGCTGCCGGTAAACCGGTTCTGCATCGTCGCAAAGGCATCCGCGAGACCGCTATTGACGGCGGTGGCATACATTACCCGTGAATCGGCGACCGCGAGCGGTACCTCCGCAAGCTTCGCATCAATCGCCCCGGTCTCAAAGAAAATGGTGCTCAACGGGGCGTTGATATGCTTGGCCGCCATCGCTGCCAGCATGGAAATTCCGGTGCCGCAGAAAACAATATCGCCGTCTTTAATCTCCCGCGCGGCGGCAATCGTCATCATCTCCCTTAAGCTGTATTTTGCGTTTAGTTTTTCCATTAGTTCAACTTTTGTTCATTGTTCTGCTTAGGCTTCGCCCCTCCGTAACCGGGGTCAAACTTGACATGTTGCTGGGAAACGCAAATATCAAGT
>JAOZKP010000316.1 GCA_029935295.1 bacterium
ACTACTTGCGTCCTGAAACCAGCAAGCTGCTGACTGAGTTAAACGCATCAGCTCTGTATCAAGATCAATCCTGCAAAATCTTAACCAAATCATCCTTAGTTATCCTTGGAAAAAAACACAAACTGTGCTAAATTCACCCCTGAAAAAGACAAAAGGAGTGACAAATGTACAGAAAAGCAGAATATCACCTTAAAGATTGGAAGGTGAAATCAAACAGAAAACCTCTTGTTATCAGAGGGGCGAGACAAGTTGGTAAGACTTATTTAGTTCGCTCTTTTGCCAAACAATTTGCCAATATTGTTGAAATTAATCTCGAGAGAGATCCTGAAATCGGGCAACTTTTCTCATCAAATAATCCTGCAAAAACTATCCGACTACTTGGCCTGCAGTATGACCAGATGATAACTCCCGGAAAAACCCTGCTGTTTCTGGATGAAATCCAGGCTCAGCCTCAGGTTTTTGCAGCATTGCGTTATTTTTATGAAGAGATGCCAAACCTGCATATCATTGCAGCCGGATCTCTATTAGAATTTTCACTGGAAAAACCAACTTTTTCAGTACCCGTAGGTCGCATTGAATATCTCCACATTGGCCCAATGCAGTTTGATGAATATCTACAGGCAGTTGCAACGAGCGAGCTGGTGGACTTCCTACATCAATTTGAACTTGGAGATGAATTACCGATACCTCTACACCATAAATTCCTTGAACACCTAAAAACATTCTTCATTGTCGGGGGCATGCCTGAGGCCGTAAAGACCTTAAAAGAAACTAACTCATGGCAAAAATGTAGAGAGGTGAAAACCGGAATCATTGCCACTTTCAGTGACGATTTCAATAAATATGGAGCCCGTGCAAAAGAGTTCACGTTACAAAATCTATTCAAAAAGATCCCCGTACAAGTTGGGCAAAAATTCAAATATGTAAATATCGACCGTAACCAACGGGCTGGAGCAGTTGCACAAGCATTACAGCTCCTTTGCCAAGCCCGGGTGGCAACCAGAATTTACCATTCATCAGCAAACGGAGTACCATTAGGTGCCGAGGTGAATGAAAAAAAATTTAAAGTGATATTCATGGATGTCGGTTTGATGAGTACAGTCTGTGGCCTCAACCTGCTTGACATTGAAAAGGCGGAAGACATTCTCTTAATTAACAACGGAGCTGTCTGCGAACAATTCATTGGCCAGCATCTTCTGTACAGCCTTGATTATTACCAAAAACCGGAACTCTATTACTGGGTTCGTGAGAAAAAAAATTCCTCCGCCGAAATTGATTATCTGATAAGTTATGGCCCAACTATTATTCCGGTTGAGGTTAAAGCAGGTACCACCGGAACACTTAAATCAATGCAACTGTTTCTCCAAGAAAAAAACCGAGAGTCAGGAGTGCGTTTCAACAGTGGACCACCATCTGTATTAGAGGGAACATCGCAAACAGACAACAAAATACCTTTTAAACTAATATCCCTGCCTCTATATATGGTTGGGGAAACCCGGCGACTATTAAAAGGAGAGTTAGCTTAAAACTTCATCGACTGCGTACTGAGCTGCAAGCAGGCCGAAAACGCCGGGCATGAAGATGGCACTCGGCTGAATGCGGCGGCGGCGGCCGCGTTGAAAGAACTCTTCGCGCTCGTCATCAGCGAAAGATTCGGGGTCACAAGACTCAACCGCAATCGGTTCCGGTGAATAGACCACGGTAACCTCGCCTTTTTTCACCCCTTCCCGCCGCAGTTGCTTGCGCATCACTTTGGCCAGAGGGCAACCGATTGTGTCCAGCAAATCCCCGGTCTCAACTAAATTCGGCCGGCTCCGGCCCGCCGCCCCCATCGCTGAAATAAACTTTATTTCTCGCTGCAGGCAATTTCTAATCAAATCGAGCTTTGGCGCCGCCCCGTCAATTGCATCAATCAGGAAATCAAATTTTTTATTATCTAAAAGTTCAGGCGCAGTATCGTGATGATAAAATACCTGATGGCAATTAAGTTTGATTTTGGGGTTAATATCATACAAGCGCTGAGCCGCCACCTCGATCTTGGCCTTTCCCACAGTTGAACTTAAAGCAAAAAGCTGGCGGTTGATATTGGTCTCACCGATGAGATCGAAATCGATTAAGGTTATTTCACCAATGGCCGTTCGGGCCAGAGCTTCGGCGGCAAATGAGCCGACTGCACCGAGACCGACTATGGCGATATGGGATTCGGAGAGCCGCTGTAAACCGGCTTCGCCAAAGAGAAGTTTAAGCCTGGCAAAAGCTGTCGGCGAACAATTATCGATCATACCAATACCCAAGATAAATTATTATTTTGAAAGAAATTAAAGTGTTAAATCTATTTTTTGACCACGAAGAGCACGAAGTTCACGAAAAGAACCTTTACCCTACTTCGGGTTTTTCGTGCCTTCCGTGGTTAAAAGAGAAAATTGAGTTTATAGATTAAAGAGGCGTACAGCATTGGCCGTCGTCAAAACGGCGGTTTCAGTCGGGCTCCACCTGCGCAAAACAGCAAGAGATTCAGCCACAGCCAGACAATCTTTGGGCTCGGACTCTCCTTTGGCAACAGTATGCGACCCGATATAGGGAGCATCGGTCTCCAATAAAATACGCTCTGGAGGAACAATTAGAGCCGTCTCTCTGACTTTGCGAGCATTGGGCCGGGTAACCCCGCCGCCGAATCCAATATAGTAGCCTAGAGCCAGAAATTTTTCGGTAAGCTTCGGGCCGCCGCCGTAGGCATGAATTACGCCGATCACACTCGGAAATTCGCGCAAAATCAGATAGAGTGGTTCAAAAGCGCGGCGGCAGTGGATAATAACCGGCAGAGTTAAAAGTGCTGCCAGTTCAAGCTGAGTTCTAAGAACTATTTCCTGGGTATTAACTGAATAATCTTTAAGTGCATAATCGAGACCGATTTCACCGATGGCAACCGGCGAGCGCAAGCGTGCCAGCTGCCGGAAAGGCTCTGGCGAAAATCTATTATCGGAGTTATTATTAATCCAGGCCGGGTGAAGTCCTACTGCGGCCCCAATCGAAGGATAAGCCGCTGCAAGACGGCAGGCAGTTCGGCTTGAAGCAAGATCGTATCCGGGGACTATAAACCGGCTGACTCCGGCCTCTTGGGCACGGCGCAAAACAGCGTCAAGATCATGCGAGAGCGGCAAATCAGTCAGATGACAGTGAGTATCAAATAGTTCCATGACAATATCGACAGCAAAATTGTATTGCAACCACAAAAAAGAGGGTGCCAACCGGCACCCTCTTTTTTAACATCTAACAACCAACAAAGTAAAGAAACGTAATTTTTTACTTGTGCAGAGCCCGCATAACTTCAGCTTCATGCTGAATCTTACCAAGATCCTCGACCATCATCG
>JAOZKP010000317.1 GCA_029935295.1 bacterium
GGCGGGTAGCTCAGTTGGGAGAGCATCGGCCTTACAAGCCGAGGGTCACAGGTTCAAGCCCTGTTCCGCCTATTGCTATAAATGGGGGCGTAGTTAAGTTGGTTATAACGCCGGCCTGTCACGCCGGAGACCGCGAGTTCGAGTCTCGTCGCTCCCGCCATTAATCTTAAAAAGAGCTGCTCGCCTGATGGCAAGCAGCTCTTTTTTTTTCAGGAGTTAGTCTATAATGGAATATAAAAACACCCTAAATCTGCCACAAACCAAGTTCCCGATGCGCGGCAACCTGCCGCAGCGCGAGCCGGACACAATTGCCCGCTGGCATGAAGAAAAAATCTACGAGCAGATTTTAGAACGCCATCAGGACGATCCCCCTTTTGTCCTGCACGACGGCCCGCCTTACGCTAACGGCCACCTCCACATTGGACACGCTCTGAATAAGATCTTAAAAGATATAATTTTAAAATCAAAAAGCATGACCGGGCGCCTCTGTCACTATGTTCCGGGCTGGGACTGTCACGGACTTCCGATTGAACATCAAGTCGATAAAGATCTTGGCAAGAAAAAAGCCGAAATGTCCCAGGCGGAAATCCGCCAGGCCTGTCGCCGCTATGCCGAAAAATTTGTTGCTATTCAGCGCGATGAATTTGAGCGTTTCGGTATTTTTGCCGAATGGGAGCGCCCTTATCTAACGATGAACTACCCTTATGAGGGAGAAATTGTCCGCGCCTTGAGCCGGTTTGTTGCCAACGAAACTTTAGTCAAAAGTAAGAAACCGATCTACTGGTGCGCCCCTTGCTCCACCGCCCTGGCCGAAGCCGAAGTTGAGTATGAGGATGAAAGTTCACCCTCAATCTACGTCAAATTCACGCTTATTGACGATCTGAGTTCCAAATACTCTTTCCTTAAAGATAAAGAAGTTTCACTGGTTATCTGGACGACGACCCCGTGGACAATTCCGGCCAACCTGGCGGTCTGTCTTAATCCCAACCTGGATTATGTCGCCATTAAAACCGAGGCCGGAGTCCTGATTGTGGCTAAAGGTCTGCAGGAAACTTTTGTCAACGAAGCTGAGCTTAAAGAAGTTGAGATTTTAGGAGAGATTCAGGCAGTTGATCTTGAAAATCATAACTGCCAGCATCCGCTTTATGAGCGCAAATCCCTGGTAATTCTCGGTGACCATGTTACCCTCGAAGCGGGTACCGGCTGTGTCCATACAGCCCCGGGCCATGGCCAGGAGGATTACGAAGTCGGCCTGCGTTACGATCTCGAAGTCTATGCACCGGTTGATGACAGAGGCTGTTTTACGGATGAAGTTGAATTTTTCGCAGGCCAATTTGTTTTTAAAGCCAACCCGAATGTCATTGAGAAATTAAGAGAATTCGGCAAGCTGATCGCGGAAAAACCTTTAAGCCACTCCTACCCGCACTGCTGGCGCTGCAAAAAACCGATTATTTTCAGATCAACCGAACAGTGGTTTATCTCGATGGAGAAAGAGGGCCTGCGCCGAAAAGCCCTGGAAGAGATCAATCAGGTAAAATGGATACCTTCCTGGGGTCGGGAACGGATCTACGGGATGATCGAAAATCGCCCGGACTGGTGTGTCTCCCGCCAACGGATCTGGGGCGTGCCGATCACAGTTTTTAACTGTGACAAGTGCGGCGAAGTGATCGCTGATGAAAAAATAATGCTGAAAATTGCTGACCTTTTTACTGAGCATGGCGCTGATATCTGGTTTGAACATGAGGCCGCATATTTTCTGCCTGATGGATTTTGCTGTGATGCCTGCGGCGGCACTGAATTTTCGAAAGAGGGTGATATTCTTGACGTCTGGTTTGATTCCGGGGTTAGCTTTGCCGCAGTTCTCCAGAATCGTGACTACTTGGGCGGCATACCCGCTGATCTCTATCTCGAAGGCAGCGATCAGCACCGGGGCTGGTTTCACAGCTCACTTTTAGCAGCAGTCGGAGTTACCGGCCAGGCCCCTTATAAATCTGTGCTGACCCATGGCTTTGTCGTTGACGGCAAAGGCAAAAAGATGTCGAAATCGTCCGGCAACGTGGTTGCGCCGGAGAAGGTTATCAAACGCTACGGGGCTGAGATTCTCCGCCTCTGGGTCGCGGCGCAGGATTATCGCGATGATATCAGAATCTCGGATGAAATCCTGTCTCGTCTGGTCGAAGCCTATCGCCGGATTCGCAATACCTTCCGCTTTCTCTTAGGCAACCTGAGTGACTTCAACCCGGCAGCTGATACGGTGGCCTACAGTGAACTCCAGGAGATTGACCGTTACATCCTGCATGAGTTGCAAATTCTGCAGAAAAAAGTGCTGCAAGCTTATGATGATTATGAATTTCATTCAATCTACCATGCGGTCCACAACTTCTGCGCCATAACCTTAAGCAGTTTCTACCTTGAAGTCGGCAAAGACCGTCTCTACACCTTACGCGCATCTGACCCGATACGTCGCGCCACCCAGACAACCCTCCATACGGTCTTAGATACGATGGTCAGACTCTGCGCCCCGATTCTGGCATTCACCGCGGAAGAGATCTGGCAGTATATGCCCGAAAGCAAAGCCGGTGAGAGTGTTCACCTTCATGAATTTCTTGATCTCCCGGCAGAGTATGAAAATCTGGATCTGGCTGCAACCTGGACTGAAATATTGAGTTTACGCAGGCTCGTCCTGAAAGAGCTTGAAGAAGCCCGGCAGCAGAAGGTCATCGGTAATTCGCTCGAAGCTCGAGTTGAGCTTAAAGCTCGAAAAGCTACTGCTGACCTACTCAATAGTTATCAAGCACAGCTGGCTGATATTTTTATTGTTTCCCAGGTTTCACTAAACAACCTGCCCGACAATGAAAACGGATCCGATGAAAATTCTGACCTGGCAATAACCGTTAAACCGGCCCGAGGTGCTAAATGCAACCGCTGCTGGTGTTACAGTGAAGAACTTACGCCAACTGAGGCTGATTTCCCCGAGATCTGCCCTAAATGTCTTAAACAGGTTGTATAAAGGAGCATCAGATGTTTAAACACCTGCACTATTCCGAGGTTCCGGCCGAGAAAGTCATGGTTGACGGAGCTGACAAAGTTACCGTCCGCTGGGTTATCAGTGAAGATGACAAAGCCCCCACCTTTGCAATGCGTATCTTTGAATTTGAGCCGAACGGCCATTCTCCTTACCATTCACATGCGTGGGAGCATGAAATTTTCATCCTCAACGATGATGGATACCTGACCATAGAAGGTGAAAAACGTCCGCTAAAACCCGGAGATGTAATCTTTATTCCCGGCGGGATGATGCACAACCTGACCGCCGGTGAAAATGGCCTCCGCATGATGTGTCTGGTACCGATAGGCTGTAAATAAGTT
>JAOZKP010000318.1 GCA_029935295.1 bacterium
GATATAACTCTTGTTGATATTCTGGCACCATGCAATTCCAGCCGGTTTTAGCCGAGAGGAATTCACGGAAGGCCGCAGCGGCTTTTTCTTCACCGTGGGTAATAAATACTTTGCGGGGTGGAGTCCTGAGCGAGGAAATCCAGCGGACGAGTTCTTCTCTGTCGGCATGGGCCGAAAAACCGGAAATCTGTTCGACCTGGGCTCTTAAGGGTCGCTTGACGCCGAAGATGCGGACGGTTTCGGGTTTTTCAAGAATATGACGGCCCAGGGTGCCGCCCGCCTGGTAGCCGACAAAGAGGATGGTGCTGTCGGGCCGGTCAATATTGTTATTGAGGTGATGTTTCACCCGTCCGCCGGTACACATCCCCGATCCGGCAATAATGATGGCGGTGCCTTTATGCTGACTGATCGCTTTTGACTGTTTGACCGAGCGCGACAGCACCAGTCCGGGAAAGTCACAGGGGTGGTTGCCGGCTTCGAGCTGTTTCAGGGTCGCATCGTCGAAAAGTTCGGGATGGTGTTTGAAAATTTCGGTAATTTTGATGGCCATCGGGCTGTCGACGAAAACTTTCAGATAGGGAATGCGGTCATCGTTCAGCAGGCTATTGAGGTGGTAGAGCAGCTCCTGGGTGCGTTCGAGCGAGAAGCTGGGGATGATCAGATTACCGCCGGCCTTATGGGTGGTGTTGATGATTCGTTCCAGTTCGCCGGGAATACTGGCGATTGTGCCGTGAGTGCGGTCACCGTAGGTGGATTCTATCAGCACATAATCGGCCTGTTCGAACTGAGTCGGGTCCTGCATGATTGGCAGGTTGCGGCGGCCGACATCGCCGGAGAAAAGTATGCTGCGAGTTTCACCATTCTGCCGGATGGTCAGTTTGATCATGGCCGAGCCGAAAACGTGGCCGGCATCGTGGAATGCGGCGGTGATGCCCTCGCCGATGGGGGTTGGCATCGCATATTCAACTTCATAAAAAAGGGAGCTGGCCTGCTTTGCATCTTTGGTTGTGTAGAGCGGACTGTAAGGGAACGGACTCTTTTTCCCCGAACGTTTGTGGCGCTTCAGTTTATGCTTGATGTCCTCTTCCTGGATGTGGGCTGAGTCAAGCATGATTATTCGGGCAATTTCGGCGGTGGCGGGCGTGGCAAATATTTTGCCTCTGAATCCCTCTTTTACCAGTTTGGGCAAACGGCCGCAGTGGTCGACGTGGGCATGGGTCAGCAGGACGGCATCGATGGAGTCCGGGGCTACGGGGAAGTCGGCCCAGTTGCGTGGCCTCAGGTCGCGCTCCTGATAGAGCCCGCAGTCCACCAGCAGCCGGACATCGTTGGTTTCAACAAAATAGCACGACCCCGTAACATTTTTTGCCGCACCAAAGAATTTGAGTTTGATATTCATGTTGTTCCTTATTATTAGTACTTGCGGCCAGCGTTAGTTGTTGCTCTGAAATATTCAAAGAAAAATTTCGGCGGCTATTCGCGCGGTCAGAGCTGTATGTTTATCCTCGAGAGTTATAACGCTCAGCCTGCGCCGGCAATGGCGATAGTCCGAGTTCTTTCAGAAACTCGTTGTGCTTCGCCGTTGCCTCGCGAATCTCCTTCTCGATCTCGACCAGCTCCTTATGCGTGGCCGACAGATCAATCTCCGGTTCCGGCTTGGCCGTGCTGACATAGCGCGAAATGTTCAGGTTGTAGTCGTTCTCTTTGATCTCTTCCATCTCTACCGGCCGGGAATAACGCTTCTCTTCCTTGCGGTGCTGGTAGGTGTCGATGATCTTCTCAATATGCTCCGGTAACAGCACGTTCTGGCGTTTGCCTTTTTCGAAGTGCTCGCTGGCGTTGATGAACAGCACATCATCCGGCTTCTTGCATTTCTTGAGCACCAGAATGCACACGGGAATACCCGTCGAGTAGAAGAGATTCGCCGGCAATCCGATCACCGTGTCGATGTGGCCGTCGTCGAGCAGCTTCCGGCGGATCGCCGCCTCCTTGCCACCGCGAAACAGCACGCCGTGGGGCAGGATGATCGCCATCACGCCCCCATCTTTGAGGTAGTGAAATCCGTGCAGCAGAAAGGCGAAGTCGGCCGCGCTCTTCGGCGCCAGTCCGTAATTCTTGAACCGCATGTCTTCGCCAAGGGCCTCGTTCGGGTCCCAGCGGTAGCTGAACGGCGGATTGGCGACGACCGCATCGAACGTCGGCTTTTTCGCCGGGTTTTGCTCGCGGAGCATATCCCAGTCGTTGGTCAGCGTGTCGCCGTGATAGATCTCGAACTCCGAATCCTTCATCCCGTGCAGCAGCATGTTCATGCGGCAGAGGTTGTAGGTCGTGATGTTCTTCTCCTGGCCGTAGATCAGGCCGACGCTGCCACCGGCATTGACCACGCGGTGGCGGACGTTCAAGAGCAGCGATCCAGACCCGCAGGCAAAGTCCAGCACGCTGGCCAGCTTCTTCCGGGGGCCGGTCTCGGGGGCCTGGCCGTCGAGGGTAACGATGGCGGACAGGATGTCGCTGATGCGCTGGGGCGTATAGACCTCTCCCGCTTTCTGGCCCGACCCGGCGGCGAATTGGCCGATCAGGTATTCGTAGGCGTCGCCCAGCGTGTCGGAATCGGTCGAGAACTCCGCCAATCCCTCGGCGATCTTCTGGATGATCGTGCAGAGTTTATCGTTGCGGGTCGGGTAGGTCTTGCCCAGTTTCTCCGAGCCGAGATTGATCTCCGAGAACAGCCCGGAGAAGGTGCTTTCGAACGATTCGTTCTCGATGTACTTGAAACCCTCTTGTAGCGTACTCAGCAGTGCCCCGTCCTGCGTCCGGGCCAGGTGCGCGATATTCGCCCACAGATGCTTGGGCTTGATGAAGTAGTGGGCCTTGCGGCGCATCTGCTTTTCAAACGCGGCGATGTCGCCGGGGTTTTCATCGTACCACACCGACAGCGGCGTCCGGCCGCCGTTGCCTATGGCGTTCGGATCGGGATAGTCCCGTCCCAGTTCCTTCTTCGCCGCTTGCTCGTAGTTGTCCGAGAGATAGCGCAGGAACAGAAACGCCAGCATGTAATCGCGGAAGTCGTCCGCGTTCATTGCCCCGCGCAGTTGGTTGGCGATGTTCCAGAGGGTCTTGCCCAGTTGTTTTTGGTCGTTTTCAGTCATATCGCCTCTTCTTTTGTGTCTTCTTTGTTGAATAATTCAGGGTTGAACGGGTAGCGTTCAATAAACTCGTGCAGGATGCGCCGAAAGTGATCCTTATTTTCTTCCATCATTTCGCGCGGCTCGTAGAGCGAGTAGTTGCCGTGGCTCAAAAGGTTGACAATGCGGGTGTGTACGACGCCGTCGATATCGTCTTCGCCTTGTTTGATGCAGGCGGA
>JAOZKP010000319.1 GCA_029935295.1 bacterium
ACAGCCTCCTGGTCAGTAACGTGCCGCTATCGGCATACGGCGGCCGCAGCCAAAGGCTTTGCTGGTGACTTTAAGGCCGGGAGGAGCTTGGCGGCGTTTGTATTCATTACGTTTGACAGCAGAGATTATCCAACTTACGGTCTCTTTAGAAAAACCCTCGTTTGCAACTATTTCATTAACCGCGATACCTTCATCAATGTAAAGTTCCAGTACCCGGTCAAGCAGGTCGTACGGTGGCAGTGAGTCCTGGTCCTTCTGGTCGGGTCTTAATTCGGCCGAGGGTTCCTTGGTTAATGTGGCTTCAGGTATGATAATTCCGTCACGATTACAGTGACGGGCGAGTTCATAAACCAGTCCTTTGGGCAGATCCGAGATTGGAGCCAGTCCACCGCTCATGTCGCCGTAGAGGGTACAGTAGCCGACTGCAAGCTCACTCTTGTTGCCGGTAGTCAGGAGCAGGCGGTTAAATTTGTTGGCAATTGACATTAGAAGGTTACCGCGAATGCGGGCCTGGATATTCTCTTCGGCAAGTCCTGCCGGCAGGTCAGCAAAAATTGGTTGGAGTGTGTCGAGGTAGCTTTGGAAGAGATTTTTGATCGGTAAAATATCGAAGTGGATGCCGAGGTTGTCGGCCAGAATTCGTGAATCTTCAATACTGCCGCCCGAGGAGTAGGGCGAGGGCATGGTTACCCCCCAGACCTTGTCCGGGCCTAAAGCTTTAACGGCCAAAGCACAGGTTAAGGCGGAATCAATCCCTCCGGAAAGACCGATTATTGTTTCAGCGAAGCCGCATTTACGAAAGTAGTCCCGGATCCCGAGAATAAGTGCGCACTCGAGCTGATCCATGCGGGTCGGCGGGGTTACTTTGGTGTCTGGCAAAACTGATTGTTTCAGGTCGCGGGAATCAATGTAGATAATTTCTTCGGCAAATTGCGCAGCCTGTGAGACTACCTCCCCACTATTATTGAGGGCCAGACTGCAGCCGTCAAAGATTAATTCGTCATTGCCGCCGATCTGGTTAACCATCAGCAGCGGCAGTCCATAATGCCGGCTTTGTCGGGTCAGCAATTCTAAACGAATCTGTTCCTTGCCCAGATAATAGGGCGATGCGGAGAGATTTATGAATAGGGTGGCCCCTGCAGCGCTTAATTGCGCAAGCGGGTGTTGTTCATAAAGATGCGGTAGCGGGGCCGCATCCTCATTCCAGGCATCTTCACAGATAGAGATTCCCAAAATTTCACCGCGAAAAGGACAGACCTGAACCTCTTTGGCAGGTTCAAAATAGCGGTTCTCATCAAATACATCGTAAGCCGGCAGCAGGGTTTTATTCTGTGTGAAAAGAATTTCGCCGTTTTCAATCAGGACAGCACTGTTAAATAATTTTTTGCCGTGTTTAAGTTGGCAGCGGGTTACAGTGCCGATAAGAATTGCAGTTTTAGGACAGGAGCGTGAAATTTCGATAAGTTTTATCAATGTCTGCTCACAGCGATTGATAAAAGAGTTGTCATCGAGCAGATCGCGGGGTGGATAACCGGTGAGAAAAAGTTCCGGCAGAACTATCAGGTCAGTATCGGCCCGGGAGACTTTTGTAAAGTGCAGTTTCAGTTTCTCAAGGTTGTCGTCGAGATCTCCGACAGTAGGGTTAAGCTGGGCTAAAGCAATTTTCATCTTGACCTCTACTTTTTATCTTAAGTCAAATACTTTACTCAATCCGGTAAGTGCCAGAGCATGGCGCAGCCGCCCGGATTTGACCGCCGCCTTGATCTCATCGATGTCGGCAGTGATGATGGCGATATCTTCACCATCATCTAAATTTATTTCATATTGTTTTTCAACATCTTCCGCCAACCAGTGGTGGCAGAGATTATTAAGGATTGCCGGATTCGGCTCACTCGCTCCCAGATAGGTCCATTTTGAGGAAACATATCCGGTCTCCTCTTTAAGTTCTCTTTTGGCTGCGGCCTCATGTTTCTCGCCGGGGTCGATGACTCCGCCGGGAATTTCAATAGTTACATTGCCGCTGCCGAAACGGAACTGTTTTACCAGAACTGTTTCCTTTGCCGGTGTCAATGCGACAACATTTACCCAGTCTTTGGAGTCGAGGATCAGGCACTCCAGCTCTTTACCGTTGCGCGGGTTCAGGCGGTGTTCAAAGCGGCTGTTGAAAACCTTGAGTTCCGGGCCCGGAGTCTGTTTTATTAACTTCCAGGCTTTGGGGTCAGTGTGAGAATTATTCATATCAGAACAGTCGAGGCTGCATCTTGCCGGGAGCTTCAATGCCGGGGAATGTGATCGGGTAATTGCCGGTAAAACAGGCATCACAAAAGCTGCGTTTGCTGTTGACGGCCTGGGCCAGATCAGCACTGCTGATGTAGCTTAAGGAATCAGCGGTAATATAACGGCGGATATCATCAATTGTGTGACTGGAGGCGATTAACTCCTTGCGGGTCGGGGTGTCGATACCATAATAGCAGGGGAAATCTGTCGGCGGCGAGCTGATGCGGACATGAATCTCCAGGGCACCGGCAGCACGAATCATTTTAATGATTTTCCGCATGGTCGTTCCGCGGACGATGGAATCATCAACCACGACCACCCGTTTACCGGCAAACATGCTTTTGATGGCATTAAGTTTAATCTTAACTCCGAAATGGCGGATTGACTGGCTCGGTTCAATAAATGTGCGGCCGACGTAGTGGTTGCGGATCAGGGCCAGTTCCCAGGGGATATTAAGCTCCTGAGCGTAGCCTAAGGCTGCGGGAATTCCGGAGTCAGGTACCGGAACAACCATGTCAGCTTCTACTGGATGTTCACGAGCGAGGAGGCGGCCTAGTCTTTTCCTGACATTGTAGACGGTATCACCAAACAGGGTGCTGTCGGGCCGGGCAAAATAGATATGTTCAAAAATACAGTTAGCGGCTTTTTTTTCAGGAAAGGGGTGATAAGATTTCAGGCCTTTGTCGTTTATAACCAGAATTTCACCGGGTTCAATCTCACGGACAAATTCAGCTTCAATCAGATCAAAGACACAGGATTCTGAGGCGACGACATAGGTATCGTTAAGTTTGCCTAAGACCAGCGGCCGCACGCCATGAGGGTCGCGGGCGGCGATCATATGGTCACCATTCATGAAAAGCAGTGAATAAGCACCTTTGACTCGCCTTAGCGCCGCCGCAATACTTTCAACCAGATTTGGTTCCTGAAAGCCGGCAATCAGATGCATGATTACTTCAGTATCCATTGATGACTGAAAAATCGATCCTTTACTGACTAAATCATGTTTTATATCCTCTGCATTTACCAGGTTGCCATTGTGGGCAATTGCCAGGGTGCCGTGGGCATAGTTGATCATGAACGGCTG
>JAOZKP010000079.1 GCA_029935295.1 bacterium
GGATGATTGATTATGCAATGTGACCGGTGTGGTGAAACCATTGACCCCTGTGACGCAAGAGTGCACCACAGTGAAAAACTTTGCGATGACTGCTATATGGATGTCCTGTCGCCCACCCGGATATGCGACCCCTGGGCCGTGCGCCACGCCAAAGCCTGCAGTACCGACGAAACTGCGCTAACTGCTATCCAGCAGAATATCATAAAGATTCTCACCGACACCGGTGGTATTTTAATGACCGACCTGGCAGCAAAACTCAATCTTAAAGAAAAAGAACTCGAAAGAAACCTGGCAGCTTTGCGCCATATGGAAAAGATTAAGGCCCGGCCGGAGAATGGCCAGAAAGTTTTTTGTTTATGGTAGAATATACTTGTAACTTCTGTTTGCGAAATAATCTAAGGATTTAAGTTTATGCGCTGCAGCTTACCCGTAAAATCCCTGAAAAAATCTCTATTCATAGTCGCTTTATTGCTGTTTATGCAGATAGCTCTGCCGCCGGCAGGCTCAGCCCAGCCACCAGATGTCAACTCTCCCCTGGATAAAAGACTATATCAGGGATCAATTACAGAAATTAAAACCTTCATCGAAAAACGCCGGGTGAAAATCGATGAGATCATTGCCATAATAGATAAAATATCACAGACTGAAAATCTGCCGGTGAACGTAAATACTCCCCCAAACTCGCAACAAGAACTCCATAAATTTACTCAGAGCAGCGCCACTGCTGTCAAGGACTTGTTCCGGGGACTTTCACTGCAATACAAAAGCCTGCTGGCTGAATTATCACGCACGGCTCCCGCCGCCGCTGGTAAACCGGCAGTCAAAGGCCCGCCCTACAGTATTGAAAGTTTTGACAAGATCACCGCTTTTCAGACCCGGATTAACAGTCAGCTGACAAGCATCAATAAACGTTACACACTTCTAAAAAACCGTCTCGAGAATCTTAAAGAGAGTGCCACCGCTCAGCTCTCTAACTACGCCCGGCTGCGGCAGACCAATGCCAATGACCATCTGCTTCTCTACGACAAATACGGTAAACTCCTCAACCTGCAATGCGAATACGCTCTTAATAAAATCAAACAGCCGAAACTCGATGCCCAGATCCGCAGACTTAACCAACTTCAGAAAAATGTAAAAAACTTGGTTAACGAATCTTTCTCCGAACTGGAAATAACCCTGGCAGACATAGATGAAGCGCAGCGACAGAGTGATAAAAAGCTGCAAACCTTCAAAGAGACCACTAACTCTACCAGTGCTGAATACCAGGATCTAAACCGGCGTATCCTGATTTACGAAGCCCGCCTTGATAAAATTCTGGAACAGATTAAAAATGACCGGGAGAAGAGCCGTACTGTCGAAAATCTGCAGATCGAGAAAGAAAGAATCGAACTGATTATTGATGCCTTAAAACTGCGTATCCATATAATCAATCAGAAGCGACTCAACTGTAAAACCCGACTTTTACGAACTCAGTTCCGACTTCAATGGCTGAATAACCACGCCAACCGGAAAAAGCAGAAACTGCTAGCCGGCTTCATCAAAGAGTGGACCCAGGAAGCCAGCAAGCTCAGCCAGAAACTGGAAGAGACGGCAACTTCTATATCCGATGTAACTTTAGCCCGTTCCAACCTGACACAGCACCTGGTAAATATAAAAAACCGTGTGAAAACCGATCAGCCCGAGGCCCTGCGTCTGGCCCGAGCCGCCCTCTCGCGACAAGCCCTTAAAGTCAACGATAATCTGGATAAACTTATCCTGGCCCTCTCCGACAACAGCCAGGAGATAAGAAATACAGAAAGAGAGATTGAGCAGATTCTCGACCTTACCCGTTTTATGATCAGCCGCAAGGCCCGGATCAGAACCTGGAGTGAACTCCATCTGGAGGACTTAAAGCGTCAATCCCTGCAAGCACTCTACTTTCCGCTCTTTGCCGTCGGCACCTCAACCGTAACCCTGATGATTATCATCAAAATTATCTTTCTCTTTTTCCTGGGCATCGCCTCTCTCCGCCTGCTGCGCCGAAAAATCGCCCATCTCCTGGAGAAAAAAGCCAATATGTCAATTGGCGCCATCAACTCAATAACCACGTTAGTTTATTATGCCTGTATACTCATCGGCACCATGATTATTCTCACTACTGCCGGACTGGATTTAAGCCAGCTCGGTATTATCCTGGGAGCTCTCGGGGTCGGTATCGGTTTCGGCCTGCAATCGATCGCCAACAATTTCATCAGCGGCATAATACTTTTAGGAGAACAGACGATTAAGGTCGGTGACTATGTCCACCTCGTTGACGGAGTCGTTGGCGAAGTCAGAAAAATGTCACTTAGAACTACGGTTGTGCGCACAGTTGAAGGCGAAGATATAATTGTTCCCAACTCCGACTTCATCTCCAACCGTGTCAACACCTGGACCTATGGTGACGACTGGCGCCGGTTGAATATTCCGTTTGGCGTCGCTTACGATTCTGATCCGGGTGAAGTAGTCAAACTGGCAGAGGCCGCCGCCCGTGAGGTCAGCATCACCCGCGAAGACTTCATCCACCCTTTGCACATATTTTTTGAAGGGTTCGGTGATAACAGTCTTGATTTCTCGATCCGAGCCTGGTGCCGGATGACCAATCTCAAAGCTCCTTCGGGCCTGAAAAGTGATTACTATTTTGCCCTGCATCGGAAATTAAAAGAGGCCGGAATAACTATCCCCTTTCCTCAGCACGATCTGCATCTGCAATCGATAAATCCAAAGCTCCGGGAAGAATTAAAATCCCTGATGGACCCAGATGCCCAACCATAATCCGGCCGACAATCCCGGCATTGCTAATTTCGCCGCATTCTCGGCCATGATCATGATGGTCAGTTCAATAATTCGGATCGGAGCCTGTCTCTATCTGCCGGCAATCCCCATAATCGGTGAGACTTTAAATATTTCCAATGCGGATATGGGCTTTACGATCACGATCTATTTTGCCGTTTTCTCAATTTTCAGCCTGGTTTCCGGGCCCTGCTCCGACGCTTTCGGTCGCCGTCTCCTGATCATTACCGGTATCATAGTTTTCATTATCGGCTCCATCGTCTGCGGGATTGCGAATGCGTTTCCAACCCTGCTCACCGGTCGGATAGTCCAGGCCGTAGGCGCCAGCATGATTCCGGGAACCAGCCGCGCCATGGTCCGTGACGCCGGCAATGATGTCCAAGTGGTTTCTCTATTGGGGTGGTTGGGTGTCCTCGGAGGAATTTTTCTAGTAGGCGCCCCAATTCTGGGCGGAGTTATCACTGAACATTTCGGCTGGCGCAGCAATTTCTGGTTTCTACTCGGCTTCGGTATGGTAATCTTAACAATTACAATTTTACGCCTGCAGGAGACGCTGGTACCCGAAAAACGCTTCAAATTAGCAATTTTACCGATACTTAAGTCTTACTCTGAGATGCTGACTTCAGCAGAATTCATTTTGTCACTATTGCCGATTATCTTCTGCTTCATCTTTCAGGGCGCCTATCTTGCGGCCGCTCCCTTCATCTTTATTAGAGATTTTCAGCTTTCACCAACCCAGTTCGGCCTCAGCAATATTGTCATCGTCTTGGCCATTACCGCCGGCAGATATATTTCAATCGCAGCAATCAAACATTATTCAGACTTGATCGGTTATCGAATCGGTGGCGGTATTATACTTTTGGCGGGGCTGGCATTTGCAATGATTTTTTTCTTTAAGGTTGTCGGCCTGATCCCGCTTTTCATCGCCCTGGCTCTATTTTGCATCGGTTTTGGCACTCTGTCGCCAATCGGCATGAAATCATCAATCACTGTTTTTCGCGAAAAAAGTGGCATGGCTGCAGCCATGCAGGGCTGCCTCCTGCTCGGTTCAGTCGCTATCGGCAGCGCCATGATCTCCGCTCTGATGAACAACTTCCCGAACCTGCCAACAATTTACATATTCTCCGCTCTGATCATTGCGGTCTCACTTTCAACCTTCATCTCAGCCGTAGCCGGATCTAAACGCTTAGTATGATTTAGAGCACAACCTGGCAACTCATCTATACACCATGACGGCTCTGAGGTTCACCAGATTCATCTTCAGATTTGCTTAATCACTTAAGGATAGTTTAATAAATATCGGTGAAGATTTTCCGAAAATTAAGCCTTTTTTGATGCATTCGTCTTATTGCTTTTTTCAGAATATCGGTTACTCTTATAAAGATACTGTAATTCCAGAACTAACCCAAACATCGCCCACCCCTCCTTGTAAGCCACTAACAGATGGAGTTAAAACCATGCCTGAAAATCATGCAAAAATAAACAACATCCCGGTCAATGTAGTTGCGGATCAGCCCGATATGCGGGACTGGATTTATCAGCCGGCCCTGATTCAACTCAAAGCAACGCTGCCCCCGCCTGATGATCTGCAGATTCTCAATCAGGGTACCGAGGGCGCCTGTACCGGTTTTGGCCTGGCCGGGGCCATCAACCTTCTCAATGCCAAACGCAACCCTGATAAAATCAGGGTCAGCCCACGCATGATTTACGAAATGGCACGCAAATTTGATGAGTGGGAGGGAGAAGAGTATTCCGGTTCGAGCTGCCGGGGAGCAATAAAGGGTTGGGCCAACATGGGAGTTTGTGAGGAATCATTCTGGCCCTACAAAGCATCCAAACCGGGCTCGCTCAGCCGTTTGGCCGCCAAAAACGCGAGATCAAACACAATTGGCGCCTATTATCGAATGACTCCGCGAATTGCTGATTTCCACGCGGCCCTGAATGAAACCGGCACGGTTTTCTGTTCGGCCAATGTGCATTCCGGCTGGTCTCGCAGCTTGGTCAAATCAGGAACAATCCCGCTCCGGCCGGGGCGAACCGGCGGTCACGCTTTTGCCCTGGTGGGCTACAATGAAAACGGCTTCTGGATTCAGAATTCATGGGGCACAAATTGGGGTAAGGACGGTATTGCACTCTGGACCTACGAGGACTGGGAACGTAATCTCGTCGATGCCTGGGTCTTTCGCCTGGCCTTGCCGACACCACAGATATTGGGACGCTCCTATACTGCCAGCACCAAAGCTGAAGGTGATATTACAGATATCATAATCGGTCCCGCGCGGGGTGAAATTCAGGGCCATTTTGTCCATATTGATGACGGTGATTTTCATGATGCCGGTAAATATTTCAGCAATCTGGCCGACGTTAAAGAGACCGCTGAAAACCTGGCCAATAATGATAAATATCAGCACCTCCTATTCTACGCACACGGCGGCCTGAACAGCCCCAAAGATTCAGCGAATCGCATCAAAGACATGGCGCCGCTGTTTAAGAAAAACGGGGTCTACTCCTATCACTGGATGTACGACACCGGTATTATGGAGGAGTTAAAAGATATTATTTTTCGCAGGGAACAGGAACGCGAAACCCGCACCGGCAACATTGTTGATCTCTGGGACAAACTTCTGGAAAAAAGTGCGCGAATACCCGGCCGGGCTTTCTGGAGAGAGATGAAAAGCGGAGCGCGAAGGGGGTTTGAAAATAATCGGGCTGGAGTCCAGGTTCTCGAAAAATTCGCCAAGGCTCTGCAAAAATCGGACAACCTGCAACTGCATCTGGCGGGCCATAGCACCGGCGGCATCGTTCATGCCTATCTACTGCATGCTTTAAGCCGAATTCTTCCCGAATTCAGGGTAGCCTCAGTTCATCTCATGGCCCCTGCGGCCACGGTTGAGCTTTACCGGGAACTTTACCAGCCCCTGCTAAAACCCGGCCCATTCGGAATTGACCGCATGTATATTTATTACCTGACAGATGAGCTTGAGCAACGTGACAGCGTCGGCCCCTACCGAAAATCACTGCTCTATTTTGTTTCACGCTCATTTGAAGAAAAGATCCCGGCGAAAATCCTGGGAATGGAGAAATACCTGAAAGATGGGACAAAACCGAAACCGGCCAACCTCAAACTGATTGCCAGTAAAGGCAACGTAAAACCAAACCAAAAAACCGCCAGTGAAACCCACGGCGGTTTTGACAACGACTTTCACACCATGAATACTATTCTCGAAGATATCCTTGCTAAAACACCAGAATACCCATTTCAGCCAGGGTACATGGATACTTTCAGCCTCGACTGATCATTTTATATCAACCGGTAGCTGCGATAGTAAAACTGAGAATCAGAGGGTCTGAGACTGCATATTTTCAATCTTCTGCAAAAGTCCTTCACCTAAGAACCTGAAGGTGTCCTGAAAAAGACGGGCTTGCGGATCATCAGGTTCTGCTTCACTATTAAAACGCTCAATATGGTCGGCGAAAAGCTGCTCCACCGGCAGCAGAAACTGATCCGGCGGCATTTTTTTATCGGAGACCTGTTTTCCGATAATTTCAGCCATTTCATCAATCAACTCCTGCAGGCGCTCCATTGGAGTCGCAGGAGCAGCGAAAGAAGAGATGGGCGCTAAAAGCTCACTCAGGTTGTCATCCAGAGCCCCGTCACTGCCATAATTTGTATTTGTTATAGAGTTCGCCTGGGCAACCTCTTCAATCGTAATTAAACTGCGATAACGATAATCAGCTTCGACTGCGGCGATATTTTCCAAACCAATAATTCCGGCAGCCTCCTCCGCCCCGGCAAAGATATCGCCCCCCTGCATGGTCTCAATCATCAACTTGTCAATCCGCTCCAGCGCTTCACGAATATCCCGCTGCTCATCTTCATTCAGATCCCCGGCAACTGTCAGCGTAAACTGCTCCTCTTGACTGTAAGCAAAAAGCTCACTGTGAATATGAGCCCACTGCTGTTGCTGCATAATTCCTCGGTCACTTTGCTGTAGAGAATTATTCTGATAGAGGGCATCATATTTTTCGCTGAGAAAGGCTGTATCTTTTTGATAGGAGATAGTCACCGTATCACCTTCGACCGTCTCCAGAGTGATATCTTTCTGCCAGCTGCTGGCGGCAGTTACCCGCTCATATTGCATTGCCTGCGAGACCGATGAATTTGTAAACTGATTCTTCTGCGAAAGATCTCTTTGCCCCAGCTGGTTCGGGTCAAAAAGGTTAAGACCATGTGCATTCAACCCGGATCCGGGAATAGAATTCATTTTTTATCTCCTTTCAATCTATGACCAGTTACAAGCCCTATCGACAGAAAATAAAAAATCTTTACTCAATTAAACGAAAGCAAAAACGCCCGAAAGTCAATCGCAGTAGGAATGCATTGCTTAGGTCGCTTTTGAATTGTTTATTGCAAAATTATATTTTTGATTATGAAGCTACCGTCTGCAATTGTCAAACGGCCCTGGATGGTTGAATAACCGGCACAAGTCTTAAAAGTTTCATTCCAGCCGCCTTCAAGAACCGTAACGGCTGTGCCGTTGTTGGTAACATCTTCATCGCATATCGTCCGGCGGATTTTAAGGTGGCAATCAGTACCGATATTATTGTTAATTGCTGTCTGAATGGATGTATAACGCGGAGGAGTGGCACTGCTGTTTCCGGGGGAATCGGGGTCAACATGAATAGTTTTATATTTCAATCCATCCCAACCGGCGAGCCGGGCCCAGAGCCACCAGGCAGCAAAACCTTTGCGGTTACCGTTCAAATGCTGACTATGAGCCGCACCGGAAGTCCACCAGTCAACATCCTCGGTATGAATCGATTGCCAGGCCAGAGCCCAATTGGCATCCCGCGAACCATTATCATCACTGTCATAATCACAATTATCATTACATATTAATTCCATGTAGTTTACCAGGCCCTCGGGATCATAGCTCTCAATATCCGCAAAATCATACAACACTTTGTCGTTACTGGTGCAGTAATCTCTGATCTGTTGATTGCGAAGATGAAGATTGCCGGTTACCCCCGAGCCATCAAGATGGCCGGTCATATAAACAAAAGTTATTCCGGGATAATCAATTTCAAGCTGGTTCATCGGTACCAGATAGGTATCAATCATTCCCTGTTCACTCCGTCCGGATGCCTGACCGCACCAGGACCAGATAACAACATTTACATCGCCATGTATTTTTCCGCGACCGGTAGCAGGCTCAGGATCACCGAGATAGGAATGAGTTTCATTGAGCCATTGCGGAAAATATCCCACGTCTCCACCCATCGCATTATCATCCAAATCAAGCGCCCCACTTTGCGGACCATCATGCCAGACATAAAGACCGGCAGGGATATTATAATTCGGATTATTGGTCAAGAAATCATCAAGGCCGCTGCCGCCATGGTTGCCACCCATTCCATATATCAATTGGCTGCCGTGGGAAGTATGCCCATAAGCAATGTGCAGACTGGTTTTCGCCTGTTCGATTGCAGAATTGGGGATTTTATTTAGGTCAGTACAATCATGATCAACAATAATCGGCGCATCAGCCAAAACAGTTGCACACATAAAAATAAGATAGAACCCGACAAGAAACAGAAGATTTTTCCATTTTAATAAATACATTTTTGGTGTCCCCATCTCATTTTCAGTTACATTTATTGAAACGACTGCTGAAATCATACCCTTTAATAAAGGTATTCATACAACCATCATCAATTCCAAAAAAGTAACATTGCAAAAGATGTTCCCTCGCACCACCCTTAAAGTATTGATTTCATGCTTACAGCAATTATATTAGAGTCTTATTGATTCTGAAATTGAATGCTTACAAAAACAAGAAAAGGCCGTTCTCAATAGAGAAAACGGCCTTTATTATTTTTACAGCTTACTGCTTGGTCGGAAAGTTGACCCCGGCACTCCCCCCTTAGTGTTTTTTAAATCCGGACAGAACCCAGAAAAACAGCCATCCGGTGATAACCGGTCCGGCGCCGGCATAATAAAACAGAACCGGATCCGTGTGCCAGGGTTGAAAATAAGCCGCCGCCAGTGCCGGATAAATCAGCGAGAGAACCAGGGCAATTCGCATTTTTGCGGAAATCCTGACGCCGGTCCAGGCCGGGCGTGCAGGGGGTCTGTTCATTATTCTTGGAACAAATAGAATGGCTAGGATAATGGCGATAACAATTAGTATTTCCTGAAGTCCGAACATCGGCATCCTTTTCAAAATCGTTTGTAGAAATTTCAGCCCGAGATTGCCTTGGGGCATCGCTCTGAATCATTAGTCGACCAAGCGAATTTAGTCAAGAACATGCGGCATCACCCAACCTGATCCGACCCCGTGTCTTGATTTTTTTTACGATGAAGCTCTACTTTGCAGGATGGATCAGAAATAGAGATTGCCAGTGGATATATTCGAGGGATACCGCACCTGCTTGCCAAATTATTTGTCAGGTATGAATCGCAAAATAAGTATTGCATCGATCTGCGATATGTGATTAAGAAATGGTTGCGATATAGCTCAAGATTGAGTTTTATTGAGAAAGTTAAAATTGGCGCTGATTAGTTACATCCAGATAATCAGCAACATCAGTGTTCAACTCTCACATTTTGCAACCACTGGCTCGTAAAGTTTGATGCCCTTGGTCACACTAAATGGAACCATTTCACTCAAAAGGAAAAAAGATTATGTCGGAAAACCAAATTGATGCAAACAACAACCGCAAAAAACTACTCGGTCGCGTTATAGAATTAATGCCGAAACAGGGCAAACAACTCATGGCCCAGATAGGTGAGACATATAAAGATGGGGCTCTAGAGAAAAAATCTAAACATCTTATGGCTTTGGCTATAGCTCTTGGTGTCGGTTGTCAGAATTGCGTTTTATTTCATACTGAAGCGGCATTGGAATCAGGTGCAACCAAGGAAGAATTTCTTGAGACAATCTCAATAGTAACCAGTATGAGAGGTACGACTGGCGTCGCAGAATCCCTAAGAGTGATCCAGTTTTTAGATGAATTAGGAAATCTCTAATTGAAAAATTTAGATCTTTCCATGTTGGTTTAGGTCTCTAAAGAAAATCTAAGCCAGTTGTCAATCTCCTAAAACTTAAGATGTTTGAGCGATAGACCGTGGGTTCGTAGCTTTACGATATATCTTAAGGTAGCAATTTGGCGAAATGGTAGAGGTTGCCATTAGTAGGTTAAACTGATATTGTTATTAGCAAAAGAAAGTCAGGCATAAATTTACCCTCGGCATAAGTAAATGAGACCTCAGTCGTTAAAAGATATCAATACCATTTTGCATTCGCACCGCGAAGAAATAAGCCGAGAATACGGTGTTATTGAGATTGGGGTTTTTGGCTCTTACGTTCGAGGTGAAAGTACCGAAAACAGTGACATCGATATTCTTGTTAGTTTTGATAAGCCTTTGGGATTTTTTAAATTTTTAGAGCTGGAAGAGTGTCTCAGTAAATGGCTTGGGGCGACTGTAGATTTGGTTACCAAGAACGCACTCAAACCACATATAGGTAATCACATTCTCAATGAAGTTGCATTGCTATGAAACGAGTTTACCAAGATTATCTTGAAGATATTTTAGTAGCCATCGATGATGTGGCTACATTTACAGACGGTTATTCTTCTGAAACTTTTGCCACAGACCGCAAAACAATCAATGCGGTAATACGTAGTCTTGAAATCATAGGCGAAGCCGCCAAACGAATTCCAGTCCATTTACGAAATTAATCACCAGAAATCCCATGGAAATATATGGCGGGTATGAGAGATAAACTCATTCACCAATATTTCGGTGTCGACTTGAGTATCGTTTGGACGGTAATCAATGATGAACTACCTCCCCTACGCTCTGAAATTGAAATACTGCTAACAAAAATAAAATAGCAAAACAAGAACCAGCTTTCAAAGGACGAGAAATTATACGTTATCCAGTGGTTAGCGTTTTTACGATGAA
>JAOZKP010000080.1:0-5082 GCA_029935295.1 bacterium
ATGACCCCAATCGAGAAAGCGAGGTTGACATCCAAACCGGGACGCTTGTGCCCGACAGGGTGCATGTTGCTGGGAAACGCAAATATCAAGTATGACCCCAATCGAGACATAACAGATAAAAACCCGACCTGCCTCGATTGGGGTCATTGCTTTAGCTTTGACCCCTGTTAGCGAGGGCGAAGCAAAGTTCGACCTGAAAAACTGGTGGAAAAAATTTCTCGGTTAAGCTGTTTTTTTGTTGCATTTTATACCCTTACCCTTGAAGGCCGGGATGAAACAGCGGTTGCAGGAGGTACAGCGTGAGGGCTCTTCGCGGCCTGCCTGCCACTGATTGATAAGGTCGGGTTCACAGATCAACGGGCGGCAGAGGGATATGAGCGAGACCCCTTTGGCGATAAGCTTTTCAATCATTTCCAAGGAACGAATACCAGCAACGGCGGCCACGGGAATTGACAATGATTCTGTAAATGCAAAAACCTCATTCTTAAAAGGAACCTCGTTGTCACATGCTTTAATTTCTTTAGGAATCGGGGTCAGAGGTATTGAAATCGGGTTGCCGCCGCTGACCTCAACTCCATCCAGGCCAATTTCAGCAAGTTGCTGAGTTATTTTAATACTCTCCGCACATTCAAGACCGTTCTTAAAATAGTCGGAGCCGTTTATCTTGATCGTGACCGTGAAATCTGTGCCCACGTAGTTTCTTACCTTTTCATAGACCTCATTTAGAAAACGGGCCCGGTTTTCCGGGTTGCCGCCATAATTGTCAGTACGTTGATTGGTGCAGGGTGACAGAAACTGGCTGACAAGATAACCGTGTGCGGCATGGATCTGGACTCCGTCACAGCCCGCCTCACGGGCACGGGCCGCAGCTTCGGCGAATTGTGTGATCACCTCTTTAATCTGATTTTCAGTTAATGCCTGCGGTTTTTCTTCAAAGATTGGTTCCTGATTGTCGCCCGGGGCGACAATCGGCAGGTTGCTGGTTTCAGTGCTGGCATAACCGCCGCAATGTACCAGCTGAGCGAACAGCGCGACCTCTTCCCTTTTGACTACTTCGACAATTTTTCGCAATGATTGAACGTGTTGGTTTTCGCAGAGCATATTCTGCTCCCGGTTACGCCGCCCCTGCGGAGTAACCGCAATGAAGCCGGAGGTTAAAAGCCCGGCGCCGCCGAGACTCAAATTGCGAAACAGTTCTACTTGGGCCGGACTGAAACTGCCGTCATTAAAGCCCATGCCGTCCCAGGTTGCGGAACGGATAAAGCGGTTTTTAAGTGTCAATCGGCCGAGGGTTGTAGGAACAAAAGGGCTGTTTGTCATAGTTTAAGAGTCCTGAAATTTGAAAAGGTTAAGTGCATTAATTTTTAACTGAATTTGTTTTTATTTTTGAGCCGGAAACTATCGCTTTTTCTGTATTGGCGTGCAAAGGGATAAGAAGGCGTGTATTATTCCAATCTCTGGGGCCGTCAGACACTGGTAAAAGTACCATATCTTTTTCTGTGAACAGAGCGATAGCAATGGATTGAACCTTCTCCGAGATGTTTGTCAGAGGTATTTTATCAATCCAGAAAGTATTTTCTCTCACTTTTCCTTGATGCCCTTTGCGATTAGACTGATAATAGTCTGCTTGAGTGAGGATATTACCTTGTTGATCAATAAAATGAACCGCTACCATATATTTTAATTGTGTTGATTTAAGGCTCTTCCATATCAGAGTTACATAATGTTTGCTCTTGTCATCCATAATGATGCCCTTGAGTAGGAAATTCTGGCCAAAATGAATATCTCTGAGGTTATCTACAACATTACTTGACATAGATTCCACTTGTTTCTGATTTACTATTGATATTTTAGGTGCAATAGATTCTATTCTGATAAGAGGAATAGACAATGATACGAGAATGAGGGCAGAGAGTACGAGTCGTTTGTTAGATGAAATCGTTGTGAGGTATTTTTTATAGGTGAAAAAGTTGTTTTTGTTCCAATTCAGAATCAACTTTTGGCAAGGTTTTTCTATAACTTCCCATAAAATATATGATCCTAGTAAAATTAAAGCAATAAAATAACCGTAAGTAAACCATGTCGGTGTGACGATAAATTTCTCAAAATTAGAGGTGTATGCTCGTATCATAATCTGATGGAGAAGGTAGACAGAAAAGCTAATTTCTCCGAGAAATACGAATACGGGTTTAGATAATATATATGATACTCTTCCTTTAGCAAGAGCCATAATCAGAATGAAGGGAGCAACAAATATCACGTTGGAATTGCCAACGCCAAACCACAAATTTCCAGGTACACCAAAGATGGGAAAAACAAAATATCCCAGACGTAGGCTTATTGCCATGCCTGCCAGAACTCCAAAGAGTGCTGTTATTTCGATAGCTGTCGCTGTTACCAATCCTGGAGAATAGGTGTGTTTTATATGGTTGTAAAATATTGCCATAACCATACCTGAAGTAAATTCAAATGATCGGGAGAGTGGGTTGTGTCCGATGCAGCCGATAATTGTCATTACATCTTTTGTTGCCAAATAATTTAGTAGCAGTACTACTGCAATGGTGAAGGTTAGAGTCCCAGCCAATTTAAATGGCCAGTTGTGGTTGAGTCCCGCAAGTAGGAGTGGAAATAGCAAATAGAAGCCGAATTCTGTAGAAATGCTCCAGGAAACTGCGTTGAAAGAGTAGAAAAATTTTGATAATGGGATCCAAGATTGTAAAAGAGACAAATTGGAAACAAGAGGTAGCCAGAAGTCTTGTAATGAACTGGGAGATTTTGCTTGGTTGGTATACCATCCTGAAAAAACATAGATTGTTAACAGTAGAGTTACAAAATGGACTGGCCATACACGAGCAAACCGAGCAAGAAAAAATCGGCGTACAGAACCCGGGGAATCAAAGCTTTTGTAAACGTAGGTTAGAATAAAGCCTGATAAAACAAAAAAAAAGGATACTGCTTGATTAGTTGGGAAAAAGGAGTTTACAGTGGTTCCGAAATGAAATGCATCAAATGAATGATGTAAAACAATAAGCCCAGCCGCAAAAAAACGGAGTGAGGTTAACGCATGAAGCTTTTCAGGTTTTATAAATTTTATTGTCTTCATATTTAATTCAATCGTTTTGAGTTATAGTGATCCATTATTATGACTGTGCATATCCTTGAGGGGAAAATGGTAAGAGAAAGCCCTATATTGTCAGCCTTCTATCTAAGGAGCGGAATTGAATTGCTTCGGCTATGTCGGCACTGGCGATATTTTTTTCATTTTTAAGGTCGGCAATTGTCCGCGCGACTTTTAGGATGCGGCTGTAGGCCCGGGCGCTTAAACCTAAGCGATCCATGGCGGTCTGTAGAAGATTGCGGCAGTCGGAGTCAAGCCGGCAGTATTTTTTCAGATCTTTATCACTTAAAGCCGAGTTATGGCGGCGAGTATGATTCTGCAGGCGTTTTAACTGAATCTTGCGAGCCTTGAGTACTCGTTCGCGGATATCTTTTGAGCTCTCTTCCGGTTTGCAGCTTTCCGGATTTATGAGTTCCTTGGTGGCGACTGCCGGCACTTCAATGTGCAGATCGATGCGGTCGAGCAGGGGGCCGGAGATTTTCTGGCGGTAGCGCTGAATCTGGGTGGCACTGCAGATGCATTCGTGCATCGGGTCGCCGTAGTGGCCGCAGGGGCAGGGGTTCATTGCCGTAATCAGGACAAAATCAGCCGGGAAAACCGCTTGAGCCTGTGCCCGGGCAATGGTTATATCCCGACTTTCTAAAGGTTGGCGCAGGACCTCAAGGGCGGAGCGGCGGAACTCGGGAAATTCATCGAGAAAAAGGATGCCGTTATGGGCTAAGGTGACCTCGCCGGGGCGGGGTTGGGTGCCGCCGCCGATCAGGGCGACATCCGAGATCGTGTGATGCGGCTGCCGAAATGGGCGTTCCCGGATGAGGCCCTGGCCCGGTCGGATCAGGCCGGCAACGCTGTGGATAATCGTGGTTTCTAATGATTCTTCGAAGGTTAATTCCGGCAGAATTGAGGGCAGGCGTTTGGCGAGCATGGTTTTGCCGCTGCCGGGCGGGCCCACGAAAAGCAGGTTATGATTGCCGGCGGCGGCAATTTCCAGGGCTCTTTTAGCCTGGGCCTGGCCGCGGACATCGGCAAAATCGAGAAAGTTAGTTGTATTTTCGATACTGCGGGTGAGGGTTTCCGGGCGCTCAGGCAGCGGAATTTTTTCTTGAATAATATCCAGAGTTTCGAGCAGGCTGGAAACGGCAACAATCTCAATTTCAGCAATTGCCGCCGCTTCAGCCGCATTCTCTCGGGGCAGAAAAATACCTTTACAGCCACTCTCCCGGGCCGCTAGGGCAATCGGCAGGGCGCCGCGAATCTTTTTGATCCGGCCATCGAGTGAGAGTTCGCCGCAGAAGAGATAGTTACTCAGTATGGAACTTTTTTTGAGCTCCGGCAGTTCGTCAGCGATAATTCCCAAGGCGGCAGGCAGATCAAGAGCCGTTCCCTCCTTCTTTAGGTCGGCCGGAGCCAGATTGATCGTGATCCGGCGCGGCCGGAACTTGAAACCGCAGTTTTTTATCGCTGATCGGATTCTCTCTTTGCTCTCTTTAATCGCGTTGTCAGCCAGGCCGACAACCACGAAATTCGGCAGGCCGCGGGAGACATCAACCTCAACCTCGACCGGCAGAGCTTTAATCCCGGCTAGCGACGCGCTCTTGATAGTTGTAAACATTCTTGTTATCTTTATCTTCTATTAAGTTAAGATTGATTTAATGGTGCCGCTGGATTTAATTTGTCTACTATCTCGCGTCTCTGAGGATAATGTCAAGGTGAAAAAGTTTGTTGACTTGTCGGGTGAAACTGATTAGTTCAGGCTCCGGTGAATTTTCTCTTATTCATGTAGTGTTTCGGTGCGAGCTTAGGCTTCGCCCCTCCTTAACTGGGGTCAAACTTGACATGTTGCTGGGGAACGCAAATGTCAATTATGACCCCGATCGAGAAGGCGAGGTTGACACCCAAACTGAGACGCTTGTGCCCGACAGGGTGCATGTTGCTGGGGAACGCAAATGTCAATTATGACCCCG
>JAOZKP010000080.1:5182-10779 GCA_029935295.1 bacterium
TGACCCCGTTCAAGAGGGCGAAGCAATCTTCGACTTGAAAAATGGGCGGTAAAAGTTTTTAAAATAAAAGAAAATTCAAAATACCAATAAATCACTTAAAAAATCAACAGTTTATTTGAGTCAGAAAATTGAGTTAATTGTAAATTTAAGGTTGTATAATGGAAGTATTGGGTCGACATTTACTGGTTGAGCTTTTTTCGTGTGATGTGAAAGTTCTTGATGATCTGAGTGCCATAGAAGCATTTATGAAAGAGGCGGCCCGGGTTTCCAGGGCGACAATTGTGGAATCGGTTTTTCATCGTTTTCAGCCGCACGGTATCAGCGGCGTTGTGGTTGTGGCCGAGTCGCATTTGGCTATTCATACCTGGCCGGAGCACGGTTATGCGGCGGTTGATTTTTTTACCTGTGGTGCAGATATTGATTACTGGCGAGCCCACGACTACCTAAAGCAGGCTTTTGCGGCCGGAGATTCTGAGGTCAAGGAGATTGAGCGCGGAGGTGAACGTGATGCTGTCGGCCGCCTGGGTCGGAGAAAGCAGAGAGAGTTTGGTTAGATAAATATGGCCAATTCAGACAATCACTATAATGATTTACTTAAACGAGATGCGGAATCTCTCTGGCATCCCTACGCGGCCGCTCCCGCAGCCATAGCCCCTTATGCGGTGAAATCGGCCTCGGGTACGCGTTTGACTTTGCATGATGGACGTGAACTGATTGACGGGATGTCCTCCTGGTGGGCGGTAATTCACGGATACAATCACCCCCGGCTGAATGCCGCATTAACTACGCAGCTGCAGGATATGGCGCATGTTATGTTCGGCGGTCTGACACATGAGCCCGCAGTTCTGCTCGCGGAAAAATTGCTGGCAATCGCTCCTTCCGGTTTGGGTAAAGTATTTTTTGCAGATTCGGGCTCGGTTGCGGTTGAGGTTGCCCTGAAAATGGCACTGCAGTATTGGGTCTCTCTCGGCAAACCTGCAAAGAAACGCATTTTGTCACTGCGTCAGGGTTATCATGGCGATACTTTCGGGGCGATGTCGGTCTGCGACCCGGTTAACGGGATGCACCATATTTTCAGCGATCTGGTTATGCCGCAGATTTTTGCCAAAGCACCGCAGATACCTTTTGCCGGGATTTGGAATGATACTGAATGCATCGAAATTACCGAATTGATAAAAAAACATCATCGTGAGTTGGCCGCAGTCATTTTAGAACCGATTGTTCAGGGTGCCGGTGGGATGCGTTTTTATCATCCTGAATATTTGCGTAAGGTGCGTGCGCTTTGTGATGAGTTTGAGGTGCTTCTGATTGCAGATGAGATTGCTACCGGTTTCGGTCGTACAGGAGAACTCTTTGCCTGTAATCATGCACAGATAACTCCGGACATTCTCTGTCTCGGCAAAGCTCTGACTGGCGGCTATATGAGTTTTGCCGCAACTTTGTGTAAAAATTTTGTTAGTGAAGTAATATCGCAGAACTCTCCTGGCCTATTGATGCACGGACCGACGTTTATGGCCAATCCTCTGGCCTGCTCGGTGGCTCTGGCGAGTATTGATATTCTCGAAAAATCAGATTGGCGGGCGGCGGTGTTAAGAATTGAAAAGCAGCTGTTGACAGGACTTGAACCCTGTCGTAGACTTCCGGCGGTAAAAGATGTGCGGGTGTTAGGAGCGATCGGTGTGGTTGAAACCCGGGAGCCGGTTGCTGTGAAAACGGTTCAGGAGCGACTGGTTGGCCGCGGCGTCTGGCTGCGGCCTTTTGCCCATCTCTGTTATACAATGCCGCCATTTATTGCGACCGAAGATGAAATTGATACGATTACCGCAGCTATGTATGCCGCTCTGCTCTGACCATCAAACTTGTTTGCAGTTTTTTTGGATACATGGTTGCATGGAGCCAGTTAAAAACCTATATTAGAACTGGAAGACGGTTTTAGTTGATTTGAATGCTTCCTTTATAGTATATAGCGCCCTCTTTTTGTTTAGAGGCCGACCTTTTTTGTTGTAACTTTAGCGTTATCTGCAAACTGTCTCGATGTGGGGACAGACCTTTAGTTCTGTCCCCGTTAACGAGGGCAAAGCAAAGTTTAACGTTATTTGTTGTGGCTTTATGAGGTCATTAAATTACGGGATGATTTGAACCTACGGAGATTTAAGCGATGGAAAGTAAAGACTTTGAATACTTTCGTCAGATCTTGCTGGAAAAGAAGAAGGACGTTGAAGAGCGGGTAGAGCAACTTAAAAATGGTGATATTCACACCAATAAAGATGATCTCTACGATGATGTTGATGCCGCCAGTGTTGATACCGATCACAGCCTGCTCTTTCGGATTCGGGGCCGTGAAGCTCATCTGATCAAAAAAATCAACGAGGCTCTGGAGCAGATAGATGCCGGAACTTACGGTGTTTGTGCTGAGTGCGGTGAAGATATCAATGTCGAAAGACTTAAAGCACGGCCGGTGGCACCTTTGTGCATTGCTTGCAAGGAAGAGCAGGAAAAGATGGAAAAACGTGCGGGCAAATAGTCTGACTTTGATGCCGGGAAGAAAATATGGAAGCTGAATACAACCCTCATGTAATCGAAAAAAAATGGCAGGCTGAGTGGCTTAAGGATAAGACCTTTGCTGCCGGCAGAGGTGGTGAGAAATACTATCTCCTGGAGATGTTTCCCTATCCTTCGGGGAAAATCCATATGGGCCATGTTCGCAACTATTCGATTGGTGATGTCGTTGCCCGTTATCAACGCATGTTGGGGCGGGATGTGCTCCATCCAATGGGTTGGGATGCTTTCGGGATGCCGGCTGAGAATGCGGCGATTGCCAACAGCGTCCACCCTGCCGCCTGGACCCGGAAAAATATTGATGAGATGCGGACTCAGTTGCAGAGTTTAGGCTTCAGTTACGATTGGGATCGTGAACTTGCGACCTGTGATCCTGACTACTATCGCTGGGAGCAGCTCTTTTTTACAGAGATGCTGGACAAAGGCCTGGTTTACAAAAAAGAAGCCAAGGTTAACTGGTGCGAAGAGTGTCATACGGTCCTTGCCAATGAGCAGGTTGAGAACGGCTGCTGCTGGCGTTGCGGTCAAGAGACCCGGGATAAAGATCTGAATCAGTGGTTTTTTAAGATAACCGCTTATGCCGAAGAGCTGCTGGAGGGTTGTAAAGAGCTTGAAGGGGGTTGGCCCGAACGGGTCATCACCATGCAGAAGAATTGGATCGGCAAGAGTGTCGGGGCGAATATCGACTTTCAGGTGGATGGTCTCGATGGAGTTAAGATCTCGGTTTTTACAACCCGGCAGGATACTTTGTTCGGGGCGACATTTATGAGCTTGGCTCCGGATCATCCTCTGGCGGCTGAACTTGCTGCCGGCACCGGCCAGGAACAGGCCGTGGCTGATTTTGCCGAAAAAATGCGACTGCAGGAGATAAGTGACCGCGATTTGACGCAACTCGAAAAAGAGGGCGTTTTTACCGGGCGTTATGCAGTTAACCCGGTGACCGGTAAAAAAATGCCGATCTATCTTGCCAATTTTGTCCTCTCTGGTTACGGCACCGGAGCAGTAATGGCAGTACCGGCCCATGATCAGCGCGATTTTGAATTTGCTCGGATGTATGATTTACCGATGATTGTTGTAATTCAGCCGGAGGGGGAAAAACTTACTCTGGAAACTATGACCGAGGCTTATACCGGCACCGGTTGTCTGGTCAATTCAAGTGAATTTGACGGCCTTGAAAATGTCAAGGCGCTGGACCTGATTGCTTCATATCTGAATGAAAACAGTATCGGTAATAAGGCGATAACCTACCGTTTGCGGGACTGGGGGGTCTCAAGGCAGCGTTATTGGGGAGCACCGATTCCGATTATCTACTGCGATAAGTGCGGAATTGTGCCGGTACCGGCAAAAGATCTGCCGGTACGTCTGCCCGAAGATGTTGAACTCGGCAAAGCCGGCGGCTCGCCTTTAGCGATGCATGCGAGTTTTGTCAATACTGTTTGTCCGAAATGCTCAGCTCCGGCTCGGCGTGAGACCGATACGATGGATACCTTTGTCGAATCTTCCTGGTACTATATGCGTTATGCTTGTGCCGATTTTAATGACGCTCCGCTAGATAAAGAGGTGGTAAATCATTGGCTGCCGGTTGATCACTATGTCGGTGGTATTGAACACGCAATTCTCCATCTGCTCTACTCCCGGTTTTTTACCCGGGTCTTGCGGGATCTTGGTTACATCAATTTCTCCGAGCCGTTTACCAGGCTTTTGACGCAGGGGATGGTAATTAAAGACGGTGCCAAGATGTCGAAGTCAAAAGGCAATGTGGTTGACCCAAATGCACTGATAAAGAGATATGGGGCCGATACCGCCCGCATGTTCAGTCTTTTTGCTTCACCGCCGGAGCTTGATTTGGAGTGGAACGACCAGGGGGTAGAAGGCGGTTACCGTTTTTTAAATCGCCTCTGGCGTTATGTTTATGAGCTCCTGCCGGCTCTGCAGGAAGTTGAGGCTTTTGCCGGAACTATGGCAGATGTGCCTGAAGCCCACACCGCTCTGCGGCGTAAAACCCATCAGACGATTACTAAAGTTCGAGCCGATATTGAGAAACGTATGCACTTTAATACGGCGATCAGTGCAGTAATGGAACTGGTAAACGAGCTTAAAAAATATGATCTCGAGGCGGCCCGGGCGGATAAAGTGCTGGCCGCCATTCTGCGTGAGGCTGTGGAGACGGTGGTGGTGCTGCTGGCGCCGATCGTGCCGCATATTTCTGAGGAACTTTGGTTCGAGTTGGGCAATAGTGGCGGCATTACCTATGTGCCGGTGCCGGTTGCTGATGCCGAGGCTCTGATCGAAGATACAGTTCTGGTTGTAGTTCAGGTTAACGGCAAGGTTCGGGAACGTTTACAGGTGCCTTTGGATATGGCTAAAGAAGAGGTTGAAAAAATGTCCTTGGCGAGCCCTAAAGTGCAGAAACATATTGCCGGTAAACCCTTGCGTAAAGTTATAGTTGTGCCGAATAAACTGGTTAACATTGTTGTCTGAAAATAGATCTGAATATAATAAGTTATAGGTTCGAAAATTCATTGAAAAAGTATCTTCTCATTTCGATTTTATTATTTTTGTGCTTTGCAATCTCCAGTTGCGGTTATCGTTTGCGGGGAACCCAGGAACTGCGTGCCGGTCTGAATACTGTTGCGATTATGCCGGTGATCAATAAGACTTTTGAAAGTCAAATCGAGAATGATCTCTATAATGCCTTGGTTGATGAGTTTGCGCAAAGTAAGAATCTGACTGTTGTTGATGTTGAAAATGCCGATCTATTGGTTGCGGCAACCGTGGTTGCAGTCGAAAACTACTCAATCTCCTACTCTCCTGATGATAAAACCTACGAATACCGAGTGGTCATGACTATTGATGCTGAGGCTAAAGAAAAAGCCGGCGGTAAGATTTTATGGCGGCGTTCAGCTTTGCAGGAGGTCGAAGAGTATAAAGCCAGTACCGAACCGCTTACCATCGACCGGCGCAAACAGACGGCCTTACGAAGAATTTGTAAGGTTTTAGCTGAAGATTTGCATGATGGTCTCTTCACTGGATTTTAG
>JAOZKP010000081.1 GCA_029935295.1 bacterium
TGACATCGTCAAGTTTATCCGGTTGAATAATTGCGGTAACAAGTTGCATTTTTATATCCTCTCTATTTTAAGAATGTGCATTCGTCAGTTAAGATTGATCAGTCCGTAACCATGTTCACCGTGGACGGCGTGATCCATGCCTGATTTTTCATCACTTTCTGAAAGCCGAAAGCCTACGGTTTTATCAACCAGAACCACCAGAACACCACTGACAATCACTGTATAAAGAATCGTTGCCGCGACCGCCTTGAACTGGACCATAAACTGCTGCATCACACTCCAACTGCCGCCGACATTTGCCGCCGCATCATGCATCCAGCTGTCGCGAATAAAGAAAACCAGAATCAGCGCCCCTAAGATACCGGCTACACCGTGGATCCCAAAAGCATCAAGACTATCATCATAACCGAGTTTCTCTTTGAGAGAGAGGCCGAAATAGCAGACTAAAGAGGCCGTCATTCCCATAAAAATTGCCCCCGCCGGTTTTACGACCCCGGCCGCCGGAGTTATCACTACGAGACCGGACAAAATACCGCTGACGATACCCAGAGTCGTAGCTTTACCTAAATGGATCGCCTCAATAATCAACCAGGCCACCGCGCCCGCAGCCGCCGCAACCTGAGTTACGGTCAGAGCCCGAGCGGTATCGAGACCACTGGAAACAGCACTTCCGGCGTTAAAACCAAACCAGCCGACCCATAACAATCCAGCTCCCATCAAAGTCATAACCAGATTATTTGGGTGCATCGCGGTTTTGGGATAGCCCCGCCGGGCCCCAAGATACAACGCCGCTACCAAACCGCTAACCCCTGCTGAAATATGAACAACTGTACCTCCGGCGAAATCAATCGCGCCATCAGCACCGAGATTAAAAATCCAGCCGTCCGAAGCCCAGACCCAGTGACAAAGCGGACTATAAACCAGAATTATCCAGAGGGTAATATAGAGACAGTAACCCCGGAAACTCACCCGTTCGGCAAAGGCTCCAGCAATCAAGGCCGGCGTAATAATTGCGAATTTACCCTGAAACATAGCAAACACATATTCGGGAACTCCAGCATCCAGGATAACATCATCAATCCCCTGCAACATAAAGTAATCCGAATTCCAGCCGCACCAGCCACCAAGCACACTTTTACCGAAAGACATCGAGTAGCCGAACACAACCCACAACACTCCAATAATTCCCATCGCCGCAAAACTGTGCATCATCGTTCCCAAAACATTTTTGGTTCGCACCAGGCCGCCGTAAAACATCGCCAGACCCGGCACCATCAACAACACCAGCGCGGTTGAAGTCAGCATCCAGGCAGTCGTGCCGGTATCAATTGCCGGCTGACTCTCACCGGCCCAAAGGGTTGCCGCCGGCAGCAGCAGCAAGCCTGCCAAAACTCCTAAAGTTATCAACCAATGACAACTATGTTTTCGATTATTTAATTCTCTGATTTTCATAAAAATTCTCCATAATTTTAATCTGGCAAGCTCTATTGCAGAGGCCGTGCCAACCTGAATTCCTTCGTAAAAAAAAGTCGTATATTGAGTCTATGCCTACATCTTTCAACCTGCACAAAAAATGAAATAACCTCATAACGCAAAAAAATCGATACATTATAGTATCGATTTTTATTAGTCACTACCGTTAGGCCGCAGTTAAAACGGGCATTCATCTATATTTAAAGTTATGAATTCAACACTTTGCAATATACGATACAAAAATGTAGATTTTCCTATTGGAAAATCTACATTTTTGTATCGTAATCACACCTTGACACCACGATATTTTCTATAATCAATCTCGTGATGAGTAACCTTATACTGGATTACCCGTTTACTCGTACCCAGCAATTTGGCGGCTTTAGTCTGGTTGCCCCGGGTTTTTTTCAACGCTTCGACAATCAGGGTCGTCTCGTAAGATTTGACCATGGCCTGAAAATTGGCACCACCATCTTCCGCAGACTCACTCTCATCCCCGGAAGAAGCCAACTGCAGTGATGGCGGCAGCTGATAACCATGAATAATACCGTCAGTCGCGAGAACCATGGCCCGTTCAAGAGCATTCTGCAACTCCCGGACATTACCGGGCCAGTGATAGGAAATCAGCATATCGATGGCCGACGAATCTATTCGGGAGACTTTGCAACCCATCTCTTCACCCCGTTTCTGAACGAAAAAATCCGCCAGCAGGATAATATCGGCACCGCGTTCGCGGAGCGGCGGCAGATGGATAGGAAAAACATTTAAACGATAAAAGAGATCTGAACGAAAACGGCCGGCGGCGACCTCTTTTTCAAGATCACGGTTAGTTGCAATAACAACCCGGGCATCGCTTTTTATGGTTTCGCCGCCGCCAACCCGTTCAAACTCATGCTCCTCCAGAACCCGCAGCAACTTGACCTGAGAGGCGAGCGGAAGTTCGCCAATCTCATCAAGAAAAATTGTGCCTCCGTGCGCCAGCTCAAATTTACCAATCCGCTTTTCAATGGCTCCGGTAAAAGCACCTTTCTGATGGCCGAAAATCTCGCTTTCAACCAGATTTTCCGGAATTGCGCCGCAATCAAGCCGCACTATCGATTTATCACGGCGCGGGCTCCGATAATGAATCTCGTTAGCAACCAATCCTTTACCGGTGCCGGTTTCACCGGTAATCAAAACCGTTGTCATAGTCTGGGCCACCTGATCAATCTGCTCTGCTACTCGGCGCATCGAATTGGCATTACCAACCACGGTTCCCATCGGCCCGTGCCGGCCGATCGCCTCTTTTAATCGCATATTCTCTTCCTGCACCCGGCGCACATGCACCCGCGGCGCCAGAAGATTGGCCACCACCTCTAAAAATTCTAATTCACCGGCAAGATCAGCCCCTTTGGCAGCGCGATCGACCGAAAGCGCCCCGACCACCTGACCCGCAAATTTAATTGGCACACAGAGAAAAGCCAAAGTCGCACGATCGATTTTACTGCGGGCTCCGGCCCGATCCAGAAAAAGCGAATCCTGGTCAATCCGCGGGATTGCAATCGGCCGACCGCTGGCAACCACGCGCCCGGTGATCCCTTCACCAAGGCGATAAAAAACCGGTTCTGAAGTATCGGGGATACCGTAGGTAATATCGACATGAATCTGCTCCAGATCACGCCGATAAAGTGAGATCATGCCACGTTTCATTCCGGTTAAACGCGCCAGACGCACTAAAATAGCTTCCATGGTCTTCTGAAACTCACCCTCACCGGCCAGCAGTTGAGCAATTTTAGCAAGAGCTGTGAAAAATATCTGCTGACTGCTAACCACGCTGATCACCCTTTATTTTCAGTCGATAGAGCTTCTTTTAAAGCCCTTTCTAAAGCCTTAAAGTGCATATCAGCCGCAAGATGAACCGGACTTTTTCCCCAAAGCGGGTCCCAACCGGCAGGATCAGCACTGCACTGAAATTGAACGTCAAGACCATATCGGGTCGCAACTTCGGAAACATCCATCCCGACCAGCTTCTCAAGCGCCCGCCAGGTCGCCCCACAAGGAGCCCCGCGCAAGACCTTAATTGATTTCAATTTACCATTTTCGACTTCCACATCCACCTCTGGAGTGCCAAAATGCTCACCATACTCGCCCAGCCAGACCAGCCGGGGCAGAGAACATCATATTGGCGGGGTTGCCAACTGAAAAGCTGCCGGAAATTTCTTAGCTGAAGCGACAAAAGGAATCTCCGCTTCCTGACAACGCTTAAGCAACTCCGCCGACAGGTCGGGGTGCTGCAAAAAACCAAGCACCAGATCAGCCTGCAACTCTTTCGGGAAATAAGTTTCCGGCTCGTCAACCATAGCCGGCAGCTGGTCATCGATCGAAACCACCTCAAGCTCAAAACGACCCGGCGCATACTCTTCAATCCCGGCAATCTTCTTATCACCGCTGCCCCGCTCCTGAAAAACCACGACTCGTTGCAATGAATTGTTTCTGTTCTTATCTGCCATTTTCAACGTCACTCCTGATATTAAAGTACATAATCATCTATAAAATAATCATATTTTGATTCTCTTTTGTATCACGCCCGCTATTTGATGGCAAAAGATTATTGACATGTTGACAGAAAAAAGGCAAAAGTAGAAAAATTAGAACTCAGGAGAATGAATAATGAAACTTGCTCAGTTTAAAACCGGTTCCGGTCTCCGTCTGGGAATCGTGCAGGGAGATGAACTTTTTCCGCTGACCTACAGCGGTGATTTTCACGCCTGGCTGGTCGCTGGACGACCGCTGGCGGCAAGTAATTCCAGCCTGCCTCTAAATTCCGTCAATCTAGCCGCCCCCGTTAACCGGCCGGGGAAAATTATTGCCATCGGCTTAAACTACGCCGACCACGCCGCTGAAGGAAACATCGAAAATCCGAAAGAACCCCTAATTTTCGCCAAATTTCCGAGCTCGATTAACGGCCCGGGAAATGATATCACCTGGGCCGCTCAAATCACTAAAAAAGTTGATTTTGAAGCGGAACTAGCGGTAATAATCGGTGAGAAATCCGTAAACTGCGCCCCGGACATAGCCATGACAAAGGTTTTTGGTTACACCTGCGGCAATGATGTTAGCGCCCGTGATCTCCAATTTGGTGACAAACAATGGATACGCGGTAAATCACTCGACAGCTTCTGTCCAATCGGCCCCTGGATTGTTACCAGTGACGAAATAAAAGATCCACAAACACTTTCTATCTGCTCACGCCTGAACGGTCAGATCATGCAGCAGAGTAACACCGCCAATATGATCTTTCCGGTTGCGAAACTTGTAAGCTATTTGAGCCGCCATTTCACCTTGGAACCCGGCGACATAATCATGACCGGCACCCCGAGCGGAGTCGGAGTTTTTCGTGAACCACCTATCTTCATGCAAAATGGAGATACTATTGAAATCGAGATTGCCGGAATCGGCACCCTCAAAAACCGCTGCCGGGTTCTGTCATGAAAAAAAACCGTCTAATTCACTTTACTCTACTTTTCACTTCTTTGCTTTTTATATTCTCCGGCTGTACCAGTTTCACTCCAGCCCCGCACCCGGAGACAACTCCGCCCCCAACTATTGGTGAGTCGCTGCCGGAAATCAACCTGACCTCACCTACAGAGGAATCAATCCGCAACTATCTGGAATTGACCGATATTACTACAACAACTTTTTCCTCCACGCAGATTGACTGCGATATACTTCTAGTCGAGATTTTCAGCATGTACTGCCCTTTATGTCAACGGGAAGCACCTGCTGTCAACGAACTCTTCAAACTGATGCAGGACGACCAGAAACTTTTCCGACAAATCAAACTGATTGGCATCGGGGTCGGAAATTCAGCTTTTGAAGTCGGTATTTTCAAAAACAAATACAAAGTAAAATTTCCGCTTTTTGCTGACCCCAACTTTGCCATCCATAATGATATGGGTCAGGTCCGGACACCTTTTTTCATTGCGATTGCAAACCGCGGAAAAAAGAAGAATCAAATCTTGTTGACAAAACTTGGCGGTTTTTCGAGCCCGGATAAATTTTTACATTCACTTGCTGAACTTATCGAACCACCCGTAAAAGGAGAAAAATAATGCGCCAGAACATAACCACCATCATGCTGACCCTGTTGTTGTCACTGTTGCTTACCAGCTCAGGCATCTGTACCGTTTCCGAAATCTTCAGCGAGAGCATCTACAATCCCGGAATTTTATCACCGATTGACAGTCAACTCAAAGTCAAGGTTGGCGATATTGCCCCCGACTTCACCCTGCCGGCAGTTTCCGGCAAAACTATCCATCTCAAAGATTATCGCGGCAAAAAAATTGTTGTCCTCTCTTTCGTACCCGCTGCCTGGACCCCGGTCTGTTCTGATCAGTGGCCGGGATACAATATCGTTGAAAATCTGTTTAAGGCTAATGATGCTATTCTTTTGGGGATCTCCGTCGACAACATCCCGACCCTCTTCTCCTGGACCGGACAGATGGGCCATCTCTGGTTTGAAGTCCTCTCCGACTTCTGGCCCCACGGCAAAGTCGCGCAAAGCTTCGGAATTCTGCGCTCAACCGGCGTCAGCGAGAGAACCCTGGTGATTATCGATAAAAAAGGAGTAATCCGCTACATCAACGTCAACGACATTAACCAAAGACCTCCATTAGAAACCCTGATTAAAGAGCTGCAAAAAATAAGTGGGAGCAAATAAAAAACCGGCCCCAGAGGGGTCGGTTTTTTATTTGCTTACTTTACAGTTTTAGAGGTTACATCATGCCTCTTTTGCCTTTACCACCCATCCCGCCATGGTGTCGGCCACGGTGACTTTTTTTGAGCATCGTGTCTCGTTGTTCCGGAGTTAGGCTGTTGAAAAAAGCGACTCGGGCATCAATGACTTTATTGAACTCTTCGGCAAAATTACCCTTATATTCAGCTTTCAGTTTTTCGCCAACACTATTAAAATCAGATGTTTCGGCCGCCAGCTCAGCTTTCATGAGCAGATGATTGCGGGCTAGAATCCGGCGTCTAGTGCCATCGTTCAGATTATCACCTTGCCGGAGGCAGAGTTCACGTAACTCAATCATTCCCGTTTTCATCTCATCCCATAGTTTTGTTTGGTTCTCGTCGAGATTGAGGGACTCCTTGACCTCTTCTGCCCGTTGGGCGAAGTTATCAGCTGAACCCTGGCCCGGCCCCCAACTCCAGCCGGTGGCGGGAAAAGTCAAAAACAGAGCAATCATCAAAGTAACGGCCAAAGTGAGTGACTTTCGGTTGATTGGTTTTTTTCTGATATCCATTGTAATTCTCCTGTTTAGATTAATCGTTGAAAAACTTTTTTGTCCAACCTTATTAATGTGAAATATAACCAGTCAATGTAAGAATTATATGTTTTTTTGCAACTTTTTTGTAAAGCTTTTGTAAAAGTTATTCTTTTTGTCGATAAATCGGCTATGATAGAACAATGGAAATTCTATTGATTGATGATGATGAGAAACTCTGCCGTCTGATTCAGACTTACCTTGAGCCGATGGGGTTTGCCGTTGAGATTGTTCATTCCGGAAAAGTTGGGCTGGAATTAGCTTTACAAGGATCATTTGATGCTGTTCTGCTTGATGTCATGCTTCCCGAAATCGACGGTTTTGAGGTGTTACGTCAATTGCGGCAGCATTCAAAGGTTCCTGTTTTGATGTTTACGGCCCGAGGCGATGAGACCGACCGTATTGTTGGGCTCGAGATGGGAGCCGATGACTATCTGCCGAAAACTTTTTCTTCACGGGAGTTGTTGGCGCGACTCCGAGCCGTTGTCAGGCGTAGTAAAATAGTTGAAACTGAACCCACAAAGGTAACTGCGGAAGGTGATTGTGTTGAGCAGCTCTGCATTAGAGACTTGGTTATCGATATGGCTGCTCGCAGTGTGCATCTGAGAGATGAATCTTTATCTTTGACAGCCATTGAGTTCGACCTGTTACTGGCGATGGTTGAAAATTGCGGTCGTATCCTCTCTCGGGATCGTCTGCTTGATCTGGTTGCCGGGCGTGATTACACGGTTTTTGATCGTTCCATCGATGTTCATATCTCATCTTTGCGGCATAAGCTTAAAGATAATCCCAAAGATCCCAACTATATCAAAACGGTGAGAAGTGTCGGTTATATGTTTATAAAATAGTTACATAGCTTTTTTGGGTCAGGCAAAAGGTGTTAGTTTTGTTTTTAAGACGATCAATTTTTACAAAGCTCTTAAGCTGGTTTTTTCTCAATCTTATCTTTCTCGGTCTTATTCTGATCCTCTTTTTTCAGATCCAGTTCTACGTGCCACCGGACTCATTTTTACGCCTGCATGCGGAGAAGGAGACCGCTTCATTACGTCATCTTATCCAGCATGAGTTGACCCTGATGCCACGGTCGCAGTGGGATGAGTTGCTTTCCCGTTATGGCCAGGCTTTTGCCGTGGATCTTTCACTTTTTAGCCCGGCAGGTCATAAACTGGCAGGTACAACTGAGGATCTGCCGATAGAAGTGTTGGGAAAGATGAAATCCTGGTCGCTTTGGAGGCCGCGTTCTCAACGTGGACGTTGGCGTAAGGGTCGGGAAGGGCATCAAAATTTTGCAACATTAGGGTCTCGTCTCCCTTTGGAGACTCCTCCCCGACTTCCCAAACGGAGGATTTTCAGGGCTCGCAGTCGGAATCCGACCCGTTATTGGCTCGGTTTGCCAATGCCGATTCTCAACCCGGAAGGTAGTGGTTTTGTCCCGGCAATTCTTCTGGCTTCAACTGATTCCCTCTTTGCCTCGGCCCTCTACCCCAATCCCCTGCCCTGGATAATTGCAGCATTATTGATTGTCCTTTTCTCTCTGCTCTGGTGGTGGCCTATGGTTCGCCATATTACCCGGCCCTTGCGGGCGATGAATCGGGCCACCGAAGAGATAGCTCAAGGCTGTCTTAAGGTTAAGCTTGATGAAAAACGGATCGATGAGATTGGTTGTCTGGGACGTTCAATTAACCATATGGCAATGCGTCTTGATGGCTTTATTACCGGTCAGAAACGTTTTTTAAGTGATGTTGCCCACGAACTCTGCGCTCCTCTGGCTCGTTTGCGTATGGGACTTGCAGTTATGGAAAAAAGTATCGATGTCAGGCAGCGGGAGGATTTTGCAGCTGTCGAGGAGGAGGCTGATAAGATTGCTGAGTTGGTCGATGAGATTTTGGCCTTTTCCCGGGCCGAGCTGCGCCCTGAGGCGGTGGTACTTACATCAATCTCGGTGGCCGAGATCGTCAAGCGGATCTTGGTTCGGGAAAAATGGCCTGAGGATCGTTTTAAATTTTCTCTTGAACCCGACCTGATGATCAAAGCCAATACTGAATTATTGTTCAGAGCTTTGGTCAATCTGCTGCGCAATGCGCTTCGCTATAGTGGTTCTGGCGGAGTGGTCGAAATCAGCTCCAGCCGGTGTGGGGCTGAGGTTGTTCTTGAAGTTCGGGATTACGGCCCCGGCGTGCCGGAGGCCGAACTCAAACGTATTTTTGAGCCTTTTTATCGTCTTGAACCTGACCGCAATCGCAGATTTGGCGGCAGCGGTCTCGGTTTGGCTATCGTCAAAACCTGTATCGAAGCTTGCCAAGGTAAAGTGCGGGCTCGCAACCTGATGCCCTCAGGTCTGAATGTAACTATTGAACTCCCGGTGGCTTAATTCTTCAATGCCAGCGGCTGATTCGATGAAGGTGGTGGTCATCATAAATTGGAACGTTGCTGGCGCAGGGCGAGGTCGGCCAGGGTCAGGGCGGCCATGGCTTCGACGATGGGTACAGCCCGGGGCAAGACGCAGGGATCGTGCCGGCCTTTACCCTCTAAAATCACTTCACAGCCATCATAATCAGCGGTTTTCTGGGGTTTGCCGATAGTCGGCACCGGTTTGAAGGCGACGCTAAAATTAATCGGCTGGCCGTTGCTAATGCCGCCCTGAACGCCGCCGCTGAAGTTGGTTTTGGTTTTAAGTTTTGCCCCATCTTTGACAAAACAGTCGTTGTGAGCTGAGCCGGTCATGGTTGCGGCGTTAAAACCTGAACCTAAAGCAAACCCTTTGGCTGCCGGAATTGAAATCATGACGTAGGCTAAAAGGGCATCAAGCTTATCAAAAACCGGCTCACCCCAACCCGCCGGCACCCGGCGACAGACACAACTTATGACGCCACCGAGTGAATTTTTTTCAGTCGCCGCTTTTTCAATCGCGGCAGTCATCAATTCAGCTTTTTGCAGATCGGGACAGCGGACAACCGTGGCGTCGACATCTGACCGGGAAAGATTTTCCACTTCAGTGTCCGACAGTACCATCTCCACCGGCCCCACCTGACTGACCCAGGCAATTATCTCAACTCCGAAAGCTGATTTTAAAAACTGTTCGGCCACACTTCCGGCCGCAACCCGAGCTAAAGTCTCCCGGGCACTGGCCCTACCGCCGCCACTTTGCGAGTTAATCCCGTATTTCATCCGGTAACTGTAGTCAGCGTGCGAGGGCCGGGGAATATTGGACATCTGACTGTAATCGCCCGGTTTTTGATTGCGGTTGCGCACCATTAACGCAATCGGCGTCCCCAAAGTCAGGCCGTTTTCCAAACCGGACAGAATTTCAACCTGATCCCCTTCTTTACGTGGAGTCGTCAACCGGCTCTGGCCCGGCCGCCGCCTTTCAAGTTGCGCCTGAATTTCATCCCGCGAAATTTTGACCCCGGCCGGACAGCCATCAACCACCGCCCCGACTCCTGTGCCGTGGGATTCACCAAACGTAGTTGTTTTAAAAATCGTCCCGAACGAACTGCTCATACAACTCTCCCGCCGCAATATTGCGATAAAATCTGCGCCGCAATCTCATCCACACTTAAATCATCAACAACGATACTGTGATCAGCTACTTCGCGATAAAAGGGTTCGCGCTCCTTGAGACCCAAAGCGATCTCATCATCCAGACTCAATGAACTCAAGGACGGCCTCTGGGTTGCACTCACAGAATCTGTCGTAAGTCTTGTAAAAACAGTTTCCTGCCTGATCTGCATCCAGAAATTAACCCCGCTCACCTGCAAAACCCGGCGATTGTCAGGATTCAAGACAACCCCGCCGCCGGTCGCCAGAATAATATTCTCTCTCTTACAAAGATCAAGCAAGATCTGACTCTCAACCTTACGAAATTCATCCCAGCCCGATTTTGCCACAAAATCAATAATTGAAACTGTAGTATGCTCTATGAAAGCAGCATCAGCATCAACAAAAGGCCGCCGCAAAACCTCAGCCAGCTTCATTCCAACCGAACTTTT
>JAOZKP010000320.1 GCA_029935295.1 bacterium
GGACAGCACCTATGTATCTTGGCGTCAGTTACTCATTTTAACTGATCCATAAAAGCTCGGTCTGAAGCCAGACTACACTGGTCACCAATAGTAACACAGACTTGAAATGTTCAAATTTACAAGTGCCTATCAGTGAAAAGACGAGATCCAGTGAGAACTACAGCCTCGAAAGTTTACAGAATACTGGAAATATTATGGTTTACCTTGAACTTACCTTCAGGTTTAATTCATCAGGCCGGGTAGAAAAAGTGAGATTTGCGGAATCGCAATCAAGACAATGGTTCCTAAGACTAAGGCAACCAGAAAAGGGATAACCCCTTTAAAAATGGTACCAAGCGGAATATCTGGCGCAACCCCTTTGACAACATAGACATTTATCCCGACCGGAGGTGAGATAACCCCCATCTGGGTAACCAGAACAATAATTACTCCGAACCAGATCGGATCGTAATTAAGCGCCAGAATAACCGGATAAAATATGGGAACGGTTAAAAGGATCAGAGCCAGGGCGTCAATGAAACAGCCGCCAATAAGATAGACTGCAATAATGACCATCATAACGACAAAACGGGGCAGTGCCAGACCGGCGACCCAGCTCGCCAGATCAAATGGGATGCGGGTTACCGCTAGGAAGTGACCAAAAATTACGGCCCCGGTAACGATAATCATCACCATGCAAGCCGTACGTGTTGTCTCAAAAAGTGAGAGCTTTAACTTAGCAAAGGTCAGATTGCGACCCATCAAAGCTATCCCAATACTGCACAGGGCGCCGATGGCTCCAGCTTCGGTCGGAGTGAATAACCCGGCAAAAAGACCGCCCATAACCAAAATAAAGAGAAGCAGGGTTTCGCCGGTACCTTTAAGAGAGTTAATTCTACCGCTCCAGTTGGTTCGAGGACCGGGAGGGCCAAATGCTGGATTGCGGCGGCAGGAGATGGTAATTGCAAGACAGAAAAGCCCGGCAATCAACAGGCCGGGAAGAATACCCGCCATAAAAAGCTTACCAATCGATTGTTCGGTCATTATTCCATAAACAATGAACACGACACTGGGTGGAATCAACATTCCAAGGCTGCCGCCGGAGGCCACCGCACCGGTGGCCAGTTCCATTGAGTAATTATAACGCTTCATCTCCGGCAGTGCGACTGTCGCCATGGTTGCCGCAGTCGCCGGAGATGACCCGCAAATTGCGCCAAAAGCGGTACAGGCGCCCACGGTTGCCATCGCCAGGCCACCTGGACGATGGCCGATAAAAGCGTAAGCCGTATCATAAAGACGCCGGCTGATGCCGGCGTGAAATGAGACTTGCCCCATAAAAATAAAGAGCGGAATAACGGTTAGCCCGTAAGAGCTGAAGGTGGAAAAGACATCGCGAGCCAATAACGACAAGGCCGCATCGAGATTTACCAACTGCACGAAGCCACCAAAACCAACTATGGCCATGGCGAAACCGACGGGAATACGGGCAAAGAGGAGAATAATCAAAATTGCAAGACCGATCAGGCCGATAACACAAGGACTCATGTTGCCGACACCTCCGGTTTCGAATCAGGGGAAACATTTACAAGATCAAGAAGAAGCACGATGCAGACCAATAACGAAGCCCCGGAAATAACATAGACCACCGGATAAAAAGGCATCTCCAAGCTTAAAGTCACTTCCCCACTGGACTGAAGTATCCGGGCATAAACAAAAGATTCCCAAGCAATCAATCCGAAAAGAGCCAGACTGAGCAAATTGGCAATAATAGTGAAAAATCTTTGGCCTGCAGCCGGTAATTTTTCAACCATAAAATCGACTGCAACATGCCCCTTGCTTAAAGTAGTGGCCGGGATTGCGAAGGCGATACTCAGGGCTCCGAAGAGCCCGACAAGTTCGTATGTACCAAGTATCGGGTGCTTAAAAAAGCGCAAAAAGACATCAGCACAAGTCAGTAACATCATCGCAACAACACTGGCAGCGGCCAGATAATTCATCAACAACACTAACTGTCTGGTGATCTTGCTCATTTCCCAACAGCCCCCTGTCACTTACTCAACAGCTCTTTGATTCTGGTAATAACCTGATCTCCGGGCATACCTTTAGACGTAGTTTTTTTGACATAAGCATCCAATATAGGCTGAACCTTGGCTTTCCATTTTGCACTTTCTGTTGCTGAAAGGGTATAAATCTGGTTGCCTTTTTCCAGAGTGTAAGCCCGGCCGGCGGCATCAGCATCATCCCATGCCTGCCCCTGAACCGCAACCCATTCGCTACTGACATCATCGAAAATCTTTTGCAAATTGTCCGGCAATGACTGCCATTTTCTTTTGTTCATAACAACAAACATTGAAGTCGTGTAGCCGATACCCGGCATCTCGGTGCTGTATTTGATTACCTCACCCTGCTTCCATCCTTTAAGAACTTCGATCGGCCCGATGGTACCGTCAACAGTCCCTTTTTGCAGGGCTTCATAGGTATCTCCCTGGGGCATGGCAACCGGAAGAGCGCCCAGGGTTTTGATGATTTTAGCGCTCAAACCGGTTGAGCGAATTTTCATTCCTTTAAGGTCTGCGAGCTCTTTAACCGCTTTTTTCTTGGCATGAAGAACGCCCGGCCCATGAGCATGAATATAGAGAACCTTCGTGTCCTGAACCTCTTTCGGATTAAACTCTTTGGTAATTGCCGTGGCAATTCTGGTGGCGGTTTTGCCATCAGGATAACCGACCGGCAAATCGAGTCCCTCGAGCAGAGGAAACCTTCCCCGGGTGTAGGCAAAGCAGGACATACCAATATCGGAAATCCCGTTGACAACACCATCATATACCTGCGGCGCTTTAGTCAAAGTGCCTCCAGGATAGACCGTGATTTCAATTTGACCATTACTGCGCTTTTCGATCTCTTTAGCCCAGGCTACCCCCGCCTTACATTGAGCGTGGGTGGGAGGAAAAAATATGCTGTATGAGAAACGAAATTTCTTCTCTTTAGCAATACTATTAACTGGAACTGCAAAGATAAATGCAGCCGTTACCAACAATAGAAAACAGTAAAATCGGATGTTTAGTTTTTTAATCACAATACACCTCATGTTCAAAAAAATGGTTAAATTCAATGTAATTCTGAACTCGCCGACAGGCATAGTACTTTATTGCACAAATTACAAGTGAAAAAATAAACTTTTCATCCTGCTGATAGAATCAACCACATCATGTCCTTAAAGTAATCGACAGACTCTCAATACGAACATCTGTTTTCGTAATAAAAAAGCCGCTGCAAGAGATTCTCGCAGCGGCTTTTTAGAATTTTATTAACTGGCTGATTTAACGGTTGCCCGCTCCACC
>JAOZKP010000321.1 GCA_029935295.1 bacterium
GCCACAATCGAATCTCGCTATGGGGCGCAACGCATCGCCACTGTAAAACATCAAGATTGTTTGGGGCAAACCTGTAAAACTTTTTTTGGTGGGGTTATTTTCTGTCGGTCTGGGCGTGAAGATATCAAAACTTTACAGCAAATTGTCGGCAAACGATTTATGGCAGTCCATAAAAACTCGTTTGGCGGCTGGCAAATGGCCTGGCGCAAACTTATGGAAAATGGGATTAATCCGGCCAAAGATTGCAGCTCTTTGGAGTTCGGACTGACCCACGATGCCGTCGTCAAAGCCGTACAGGAAGGTCGAGTTGATGTTGGAACCGTACGTACTGGTACCCTTGAGAGGATGAGCCGGGAAGGAACTATAAAGCTGGATAATTTTCAGGTTCTCGGGCAACTTCCAGTAATCCCCGGCTTTGCTTCGCTTCATTCAACCCGGCTTTACCCCGAATGGCCTCTGGCCAAACTCGCTCAAACTGATGATAGATTGGCTGAAAAGGTTGTTGCAACCCTATTAACTTTTGGTGATGTCGAAAAAAAGGAAAAAAACCTGACTGGTTATTCCTGGACTATTCCGCAAAACTATCAAACAGTCCACGAATGTTTGAAAATGCTTCGCATAACTCCGTATGAACATTATGGTGAGATCACATTCAAAGCAATTTTTCGCGCCCACTGGTTGGCTTTTATAGGTTTTTGTATTTTTATTGTAGTGGCTTTTGTGACCTTTGTCTATGTCCAGAGATTGCGAGTCTCCAAGCAAGCTCAGGTCACCTTACAGCAGTCACGTGATTTTCTGCAGACAGTTATTGATGCCAACCCTGATCCTATTGTGGTAATTTCGCACGATTATAAGATTATTCTAAGCAATCGTGCAGCCCATAAAATTGCCGCTGATCGGAGGGATGAACTGTTTGATAGTGGTTTAAAGTGTTATGAATATTTTCATGACCGGAAACATCCTTGTTTAAGGGATGATTTTCAATGCCCATTGTCGCTAAAAAAAGCAGACTATACAGTCCAAATTATAGAGCGTAGTTATTGTGATATAAACGGTAACGAGCAAAATTATGAGGTTGCAATAGCGCCTATCCTTGATGAAGCGGGAGAGAGGCTTGGTATTGTTGAATCCTTTCGCGATATCAGCAAACGTAAAAAGGCTGAGAAATCTCGCCAGAGGCTTGAACGGGCCGTTGAACAATCTGGTGAAACCATTGTCATTACTGATTCCAAAGGAACTATTCAATATGCAAACCCGGCTTTCTCACGAATAACCGGTTATTCGTGTGATGAGGCGGTCGGGCAAAACCCAAGGGTACTACAAAGTGGTCGACATGACCGCGAGTTTTATCAATCGATGTGGAAAACTCTGTTGTCAGGCGAAACTTGGCAGGGCGAATTTATTAATCGCAAAAAAAATGGTGGCGTTTATTATGAGGAAGCTACAATTTCACCCATTTTGGGCGACGATAACCAAATCACCAATTTCATTGCCGTAAAAAGAGATGTTACCCTTTTAAAAAAATCACAACAGGCTCTAATAGAGAGTGAAGAGTATCATCGCAACCTCTTCAACGACTCTCCAACCCCCCTATTTTTACAGGATTTCTCTTTGCTTGCCGATCGAGTTCAAGAGCTTAAAGCTGGTGGCGTAGATAATCTGACTGACTACTTGAAACAAAATCCCGATAAGGTAAAGATGCTGGCGGAACTGGTTAAGACATTACAAATGAATAAAGCCGCCATACAACTTTATAACATGGATTCCTCTGAGATGTTACAAGACGCGTTGTCTCGGGTTTTGATCTCTGGTAAATCTCAGCATTTTATTGATCAGATAGAGGTGTTTACGAATGGAAAAGATTGGTATGAAGGCGAAGGGGTAAATCAGGATTCAGATGGCAATGCTCTTTATATAGTGATAAAAAAGGTGGTTATTAATAGAAGTAAAAATGGGCTGAGTAAGGTTTTAGTTGCAATCAACGACGTTACAAAACTCCATGATATGTTTAAACTTAAAAATAATCTTGAGGAGCAGCTTGTACAGTCTCAGAAGATGGAAGCCATCGGCACGCTCGCTGGTGGAATTGCCCATGATTTCAACAATATCCTAACATCTATTTTAGGTTTTTCAGAACTGACACTTCTTGATCTTCCTGATGGCAGTAAGGCCCAAAAAAATATTGCTCAGGTTCTTGTATCAGGAAGGCGAGCCACAGACTTGGTTAAACAAATTCTCACATTCAGTCGTAAAGAACCACAAAATATAAAAGTATTAAACCCCCATATTGTTGTTAAAGAAGTATTAAAAATGCTCCGCTCATCACTGCCAACAACGATTAAAATAGAAGAAGACATTGATCCGGAATGTGGTGAAGTCGAGGCCAATGAAACTCAGTTACACCAAATTGTGATGAACCTTTGTACCAATGCCTTCCAAGCTATGGAAGATCAAAAAGGCACTTTAAAGGTAACGTTGCAACTGGTAGAAATAAATGCCAAAGAGGTTCCAGGAGAACTCACAACGTCCACCGGCTCATTTGTTGTTTTATCAGTTAGTGATACCGGATGCGGTATGGATCGGATCACGAAAGAACGGATTTTTGACCCTTATTTTACGACCAAAGAGACCGGCAAGGGCACGGGTCTCGGGCTTGCCGTCATTCATGGTATCGTTGAGAGCTACAAAGGATTTATAAAAGTTGAGAGTGAGCCGGGTCAAGGGGCCACCTTTAAGATCTACATACCGGCTCTGGAAAAGAATATTGTTACTGCTCTGTCGGAAATAGAAAAAAACCAATTGCTAACTACCGGTACGGAACATATCGTGGTTGTTGATGATGAAGATGCTATCCTCAAGCTACACGAAATACTTTTTCAGCGGCTTGGCTATAAGGTTACATCAACAACTGATAGTCAGGAAGCTTTGGCGGAAATCAGTATTCATCCAGACCGTTTCGACCTACTCATTACAGATCAGAGCATGCCCCACTTATCCGGCGTCGAACTGGCTCGAGAAGTTCTGAAATTAAAACCGACAATGCCGATTATTCTTTGTACTGGTTTCAGCTCTATCATTTCTGAAAAAGATGCTTTAGCCATCGGCATTAAAAAATATCTAAAAAAACCAGTTGAACTAAAAGAACTTGCCAGAATTGTCAGGCAGGTACTGGACGAAAGTTAAAATTGCTACAACTAAGGAGCTAAGGAGTTGTGAAGAAATAAACTTTACAATATTGCGTAGGATTTTCTGTCATAATCAAGGCGGGCAAACAAGCGCATAGTTGAACTATGTAACTGTTTGCC
>JAOZKP010000322.1 GCA_029935295.1 bacterium
ATCCGGGCCAGAAGGCACTGATGTTGCCGTCTCCATCCTCAGTCACCACCAAATGAGTCGGATGAACCCGATCGGAACCTTCATATTTTGAAGTTACCTGCCAGGTTCCAGCAAATAAATTGATATGCAACGACTGCATTTCCAAAAGCCCCTTGTTAAAGTCAAAAGCTCCACTACTGCCGACAGCTTTAACATAGGTCCCCATATAGAGCGTACCTGGCATGTACTTAAAGTCAGAGGAATTATTAAATGGTTTATCATCCGGCGGAGTAATAATAATATTACCGAATTGAAAATCGACAACGCCATCATCAACAGTTTCCCCCAGGCACTGGCTACAACCCAATCCTCTAAAATCGACCTGGCTTAAATCAAGCTCCATGCCGGTTGAAGCACCTTCAAGGTACCATTGGGATTGCCATTCATCTACAGATTCATAAGGAAACAACTCTAAATTTCCATCTTTAGTTAAAGCATATATATTACCTGATGATAAAGGATCATGAGAGAAAAGCACATAGAGCTGACCATCTTCCGCAGTCGATGCACTCATTGAAACCTTGTAATCAATATCTGCCGTGTTGGTATCATACTCTGAATTTACAAAGTACGCATTGGCACTACCTTTAAGCAAAACAATATATTGAGTTCCCCAATCAATCTCATCAAATGGAATATTTGCCATGTCCTGAACCGGACCCAAATTCATATAAAGACCATTTTCAACGTACCCGGCAGTATCAGGGTTAAATTGCACCTGACCGGTCAACATACCGCCTCCGGACTTAATTACAACTCCGGCATCAATACCACTGACACTAAACACATCAAGCCCGGTCAAAGCCCCCTTAACTTGAATATCTTCTTCTGAATTGTTTGTAATAACCACATCCAAAGTTTTAATTTCACCGATCTCAGCATTTCCGAAATCGAGGACTCCAGGTGCTGCATAGATTTCATTTTGAGCACCTTGAGCCTGCAGGTTAACCCCCAAATCAGTGGAATCTGAGATTGTCATAAAGCTGTCATTAAATACGCCCGTAGTATCCGTCGCAAATTTAATACCCAAAACAAAGCTGACTCCAGGCAGAAGATCAATAGTCAAACCATCTTCGACACTGACCAACTCCGCCGGAAGATCAACATAATAGAATGGCTTTTTCAAAGGAGTAAGCGCGTCTATTGCGACAGGACTGTCACCGGAATTTTTCAATATAATATCTATGGTGCTTGATTGCCCTAATTTAACTGAAGAAAAATCAAGTAATGCAGGAGTTAATCGTCCGCCTTCAGCATCTAATAAAACCAATTGAGGCTGCCCCAATGAAAAACGCTGTGCATATATATCAGAATTTGAGGTATTAAGGTTCCGAGCATCTTTCCAAACAGTCAAAAAGTTATGACTTGTTTGATTATAAGCAGTAATCGGATTGTATTGGTTAGCCCGTGCATTACAAACCGCATAGTTACCACCCCGCAAACTCCCTTCGGAGTCAACAAACTGGCCATAAATATCAAGGTTTTCTAAAGAAAGATTAGAATTTCTACCATCCTGCCAGGAAATAAAAAAACGTTGATTGCTTGTATCAACCGCAATGTTCGGACGCGTCTGATTGGTGATTTTAATATCGTCATCCAAACTGCCATCGCCATCGGCATCCTGAAAACTAACCGGAAAATTCGAACCGTACAAACCACCCCCGGAATAGAGCAACTGTCCAAAAATATTACTATGAATCCCATCCCCGACAGCGCTACCCCGATCTTCCCAGGCAACCAGAAACTTGCGATGAATAGAATCATAACCTAAAGCCGGATAATAGCTCGCAGAGTCTGAAGCGTCAATCAATCTTGTATACACTACCGGCTGGCTAATATATTTGTCGAAAATAGTGTAGATATGGACCATGCCATCAGCCGCACCGCCACCGGACTCAAATTCGGTTTTCAATTCACTTGTATAGCTGTCATTGACTGTCGGAACCCCATAGTCTGGATTGGGATATTCCACATCCTCACAAACCTGTTCACAATCCGTAGGATCGACGTCATCACACTCCTCATGACATTCTTCTACTGTTATAGTTTCATCGTCCTTCTCTTCCCATTTACAGGTCAGAGTCGCTTTGCCTCGAACTCCCTCCCATGCAATCAGAGCCTCTGGTGAGCTGTCATCACAGGCAACAGTAACATTATTTATATCAGTAAAATATTCATAAATATAAGTTACAGTCCCGCCATCTTCAGAAAAACCAGTTCGTGTTGAAGAAATTAGTCGCACTGTACGAGATGAGGAACTAGCTGTATTACGAAGGATTTCAGGTGTCACAGCACTAGCGCTTCCGGCTGACAATGTCGTATATGCAACATAATTTGAATCTGCAAATTGCCACTCTGGCGATCCGTAATAACCAAAAGGGTATTCTTTTAAACGCTGCAACTGATTACGGCTTTCAACCCAGACCATCCAGAATTTATCACGAGTCTTATCATAAGCAATTTTCGGCAATTTTCGGGATATCAGACGATCACTACCTATTGATTTATACCCCACAGCGTTTGTACTTCCAAGAACGGCCCCTGAGGAACAATTTTCTGCCAATGCTGAAATAGTACAAATCCGGTAATAAATATAACCGGACGAAGTTGTGCCCCGGCTATCCTGCCAGGCAATCAGTATTTTATCACCTTGCGATGAATTCCGATAGGCCAGCATCGGCACTGTTTGATTCCCGGATGCCGTACTGATCACTATTTCGTCACCACAAAGGGAGCCGTCAGCATTAATAAAACGACCATAGATGTCCGCTCCAGAAGTAGCTGAATTACGCCAATCCTCCCAAACGACAAACCATTTATTTTTATCCGGTACGGCAACAATTGATGGGTTTTGCTGATCATCATTAAGCAGCAATGGAGGCTCTGCACCACCATTTTCAACGGAAACAGGAAAGTTGGAACCTTCATTCGCAGCTCCTGCATACGCAACAAAAATAGTTGCAGATGCAACTAACAACAAGAGAAACAGACAAAGGTATCGTAAAGAATGATAACATCTATTATCATTCAAATCAGTCTTTATCATTCCTGCTGACTTCATATTTATCTCCCTTAAAACATTAATTCTGCAACCAGAATCTTTCAGCGTTTTTTTGCTTATCTATGGTTATTACCTTCAATCTAAAATGAACTATAAACAAGTTATAACCAATTTTTAACTTTATTTATTATCACTAACCTCAACCGCAACCGGCACGGTCAAAAGATCACCTTCAACCGTTGTAATGAAGTTTTCAAC